>CATJZH010000126.1 GCA_949746285.1 uncultured Clostridia bacterium | reverse complement strand
TGAAAACGAAGTATTACGAGATTTTGAATAAATTTTATTATATATTTAAGATATTCTAAAGTAACATACGTATATAAATGGACAAAAATGTCCCATAACAAACGTCCCCAATTGGACACTACATAAAGACTTCTATATTATAAATTTTGCAATTATCTTGTAATATTATTTTTTTATCTTCTATTTCTTCTCCATTTACAATAAACTTTTCTACTCCTGTATTTTTTGATTTTGTATTTCTAACTTTTATTTTATATAAACTTGTTTTATATTTGTATGAAATTTCATACTCTTTCCATTCTTTTGATATACATGGTTCTATTTTTAAATATCCTTTTTCTATTTTTAAACCTAATATATATTCTAAAACTGCTTTATAATACCAACTACTTGAACCTGTATACCAATTCCAACCACCTCTTCCTACTAAATCTTTATTGCTATATAAATCTGCTTCTATAATATATGGTTCAAGTTTAAATATTTTTGCTTCTTCTTTATTTTTTGAATGTTCAATTGGATTTATAATTTGGGCAAGTTCTACTGCTTTATCTCCAAATCCTAACATAGCTTCTGCTATTACTAACCAACAAGCTGCATGAGTATATTGACCACCATTTTCTCGAATTCCTGGTGGATATGATTTTATATATCCTGGATCTATATTTGATTTTTCAAATGGTGGATCAAACAATTTTATAATTTTATTTTCTTTATCTACTAAATAATTTTCTACTTCTTCTATTGCTATAAATTTTTTGTCATTATCTCCTGCATCTGAAATAACCGACCAACTTTGTGAAATACTATCTATCCTACATTCTTCTGAATTTATACTTCCAATTTCTTTTCCATCATCTGTAATTGCCCTTTTAAACCATCTGCCATCCCAACCTTTAGTATTTATATTTCGTTTTAATTTTTCTTTACATTCTGTATATTTTTTTACTAATTCTGTTTTATTCCTTTTTTCACAAATTGGAATAAATTTATTTAAAATATCATATAAGAAAAATGCTAGCCATATGCTCTCACCTTTTCCTTTTGAACCTACTTTGCTAAATCCATCATTCCAGTCTCCTACACCTATTTTAGGGAATGGTTCTATTCCTCTATTTATCGAATAATCTATTGCCCTTACACAATGATTAAATATACTTTCTTTTAAATTGCTAGCATGATATAAATCATATCTTTCATCTTCATCATCTCTTAAAATTTCACCTTTTAAATATTCAACTTCTTCATCTAAAATACTTTCATCATTTTCTAAATTTACATATTCAATTACACCATACACAAGCCATAAATAATCATCAGAAAATTTTGTCCTTATTCCTTTTTTAGTTTCATTATGCCACCAATGCAAAACATCACCTTCTATAAATTGGTGGCTTGCACAATTTATTATTTGTTCTTTTAAATATTTAGAATCAATATATCTAATTCCCAAAGTATCTTGAAGCTGGTCTCTAAAGCCAAAAGCTCCACCAGATTGGTGATATCCTGTTCTAGCTAAAAGTCTACTTGATAAAGTCTGATATACAGCCCAACCATTCATTATTATATTTAAAGATTCTAAAGGTGTTTTTACTTTTATTGTATTTAACAAATCACTCCATTTTGCTTTACTTCTATCTAGCTCTTTTTCAACTTCCAAATTATATTTATCTTTTATTTTTAAAATATCGTTAAAATTATTTTCTGCTCCTATAATTAAATGAAAATTCTTTTCTTCAAACTTATCAAATTTTAAATTAAATTCTATACCTACACAAGAATTCTTGCCAAGACCAGATTCTTCATTTAATCTTGTATATAAACTATCTGGATTTAGAATATCTCCTGCTCCAAAAAAGTTCTCTTTTTCTCCTGTAAAGCTTGTTATCTCTAAATTACTTGTTACATACATTATTTTATTTTTAAAACTTTCTTCATTAAAAGCATTTCTTATTGTTAATATATTTTGCTCTTTTTCTACAAATAAATTTCCATTACTTAAAAATTCATCCTCTCCAAGTACTGTTTTTATATATACTACTAATTTAATTTTTCTTTCTTCATTTACAATATTTTTCATTTTAAACTTTATTACTTTTAAGGACTCCTCGTTTGGGACAAATATTTCCAATTCTTGATTTAAATTATTATTACAGTTTTTCAATTTTGTATATCCAAATCCATGCGTTACATAATAATAATTTTTATTTGGTATAATTCCAGAGTTTAAAGTCCATATCATTTTATTATCCTCATCTTTTATATAAAAGATTTCTGATGGAAAATCTATTACTCTATCATTATTCCATGCTGTTAATCTATTTAACCTACTATTTTTACTCCAAGTATATCCTCCTAAATTATCTGTTACTACTGTTCCAAAAAAGCCATTAGAAATAACATTACTCCATACAGAAGGTAATAAGTTTTCACTGTTTTTATATATTAAATACTCTTTACCATCTTTACTAAATCCTCCATACGAATTATCATACAATAATTCTTGTTTTTTTAGTGGATATATTTCTGTTTCTGTAACTACTTGTTTTTCTCTTTTTATTTCTTCTGTTTTTTCTCCCTTTTCCTCTATTTCCTTTAAATATGACTCTATACCACCATTTTTACTATCAATAATTAATCTTGATTTAAATTCAATAACATCTAAATCTTCTTTTAACATTTCATCTTCATTTAATATAAATATACCTGTATTTATATCTTTCAAATATGCAAGCTGTTTATTTGAAATAACTTCATTTATACTTTCTTTAACATATCTATCATATACACTTGTCTCTTGATTTAATATAACTAAATCTAGAAAAACTTTTTTAGCTCTATAATATTCATAAGCACTAATAACTTCTTCAACTACATATATATCTTCTATTTCTCTAATTTTCACTAAAATTATTGGATTATCTCCAGAAATACCATATTTCCATAAACTATCAATTTGAGCCGAAGTTATTTTTTTTACATTTTTTAATGGATTTAATTTTAATATATATTTTAACATTCTTGCATATAAATCTAATTTTTGATTATCAACTTGTAAATACTTACTTTCTTCTTCACTTCTTGCTCTTGCAATATTTAATATTCTTACTATTTCCTCTTCACTTTTAACATTTTCTAAATTTTCTACTGCCTCTTCTCTATTATCTGAAACTGAAATTAAAAAGTTTATATTAGCAATATCTCTTGGTCTAATTTTCACAGTTCTTTTCATAGCTATAATTGGATCTGTAACTTGAACAATTTCTTTTGAAAAGCTTTTTTGATTTTGCAATATTTTAGAAGAATCAAAATTTTCTCTTCCTAAATATTTTTCTTTATTTATTTCATACTCAAATTCCACAATTTGTTCATTTTCTGTATATAAAGTTGTAGCTAAATATTTACTCTCACCTAAATCTCTATCCTTTTTTTCAAATATAATATTTTCATTTGCTTCATCCATTTTCATAAATAATTTGTTAAATGCTGGATGCGAATACTCCTGCATTTTTCTTGATAAAGATGGTTCAAAATCTGTAACTATTTCTAAAACCTCATCTTGGTTTCCTAAATTCTCTATTGATATTCTTCTAATTTCAATTGCCCTATTTGGGTCTAAACTTATTGTTTCTTTTATTTTTAAATTATTTTCTTGTTTTACAAATTTTGCCTTATCAGGAGCAAAAATTACTTTTGTATTTTCTTTAGTATCAATAATTTTTTTACTTCTTACATTTTTTATATATACATTCATTCTTTGCTTTATCTCAGATGTTTCTTTAAAATTATTAACCATTAAACCATCAAATTCGCTAATACTATCTCCATAATCATCTATTATAATTTTATATCTCTCATTTGATATAACATTTATATTTCTAAAAACTTTATTAGGTTTATTTATAACTCTTTCTAAATAAGAACCTAAATTCAAATTCTTATTCTTGCTAATTTTTTCTTTTTTCTCTTTAGTAATTATCATTTGAATTGGCATTCTTTCTTCTAAAAGAATATTGGTAGCTTCTATTTCTGGATTTTTATTAAATCTTTTTTTCAAAATATTATTATTTAAAACATTATTTATAGACAAAAGTATTAATCCTTGATGGTGTGCCATATATGTTTTTACAACTGCTTTTCCATCTGCTTTTACTCTTGTAGGTGTATAATCTATAGATTCATAAAAACCATATTTTCCAAGTCCACCATCCCTTTCTAGCCTCTTTAAATTTTTCACACCATTTTCTAATTCATCTTCTAAAGATAAAAAAGTACTATATGGAGAAACTACAATATCATCTTCTAGACCTCTTTTTAGTCCTAACCAAGGTATTCCAAAAGCTTTGTATTGATAATTGTTATTCAAATCTCTTAAATTAAAAGCAGACTCAGATATTCCCCATGGAACACCTAGTTTTCTACAATATTCTATTTGACTCATTATTGCAAACTTACTTGCTTCATCTAAAAGACTTCCTTTATATCGTTTCAAATTTATATTTGGCATTAAATATTCAAATGCTGTACCAGTCCAAGAAACTAAACCTTTGTAACCATTCAAACTTGTAAGAGTTCTGCTTAAATTATTCCAATGTTTTACAGGAATATCTCCTTTAGCAATAGCTACAATACTTGCTTGTCTTGCCTCAGAAGCTAAAAAATCATAATAAGAATCTGTTAATTTATTTTCTTCTAAGTTATATCCTATTGATAATAATCTAGTTTTTTCACTATATAATTTAGAAAAATCAGTATTATATATAATGTCTGTAACTAAATTTATAAGATGAGTTACATCTGCTCTATTTTTATTTTTAATAAGAAAATCTTTTACAACATATAAATACCCTATAAAATTACCACTGTCTACAGTTGAAATATATCTAGGAATTAAAGGCATCAAAGTTTTTGTATTATACCAATTATATAAATGTCCATTCCATTTACTAAGACCACTTACTGTTCCTAATATTTTATTTAAATATTCTATTGTTTTCTTAAAGTTTATAAAACCTAAATCATATGCAGACAGTACTGCCAAGAGCTCTAATCCAATATTAGTTGATGAAGTCCTGTTTACTATTTTATTATTTCTGTCTTCTTGATAGTTATCAGTAACTAAATAATTATTTTCTTCTGTTATATGATTTTCAAAAAAGCTCCAGGTTCTTTTAGCAATTTCTGTTAAATAACGTTTGTTTTTATCTGATATTTCATATTCTATCTGTTTATCTAAACTTATATACCATGCTATAACTGGACCTACTATCCACAATATTCCTAAAATTTTTGAAACTACTCCTGGCAAAATTATAAATAAAAGTCCAATTATAAAATTTATACCCATTTCGCCATAATATGAAGTCAAATCAGTTTTAGAATTTCGCTCTGCGTCCTCAGCTGTAGTCCATTCTAATAGTTTAGTTCTATACTTCATTCTATATAAACTTCTTACAATAGCATCAATATTTTTAAAAGTTTCATATGGAAGAAATGTTATTTGTAGAAAAATTCTAATTGTACTTATTTTTATACTATTTAATTCTTTTGAAAATTTTTTATATGCATAAACATTACCTGTAATATTGCTCTCTTTAAAAATTATATAATTTATAATATCTATAATATATGGAATTGTTATTGAAATTAAAGAGATTGCAATTAAACTTCCTTTTTCTAAATTTGTTTTAAAGATAGTTATAACTGATAAAACAATTAATATAAAACTAAATATTTGTAGTAAACTTCTTCTTAAATTATCATAAATTTTAAATTTAGAAATTTCATTTAATCTATAATTTTGTAGCCATCTTACAATTTGCCAATCCCCTCGTGTCCATCTATGATTTCTTAAAATATATGGAATATACTTAGAAGGATAACCATCTAACAGCATTACATCAGTTAAAAGTCCACATCTTAAAAAATTTCCCTCTAATAAGTCATGACTTAAAATTGTATTTTCTGGAAATTCATTATTTAATATTTCATTATAAACATCTACATCATAAATACCTTTTCCAGTAAAAATTCCTTCTCCAAAATAATCTTGATATATATCTGAAATAGCATTAGTGTAGCAATCTATTCCGCCTTTCATACTATATAATTCTATAAATGATGTTTTTTGGGCAATAGATAAATCCATTCCAATTCTAGGTTGCATAATTCCATATCCATCTATTACTCTATAATCCTTTATAACTGGTAAATTAAGAATATAACTCATAGCACCTATAAGTTTAGAAGCTGTTTTTAAATTTAAGTTTGTATCACTATCTAGTGTTATAATATATTTGATATTTGGCAATATACTTTTTTGAGTTTCTATTGTATTTTCTAAAAAATTATTTTCAATTTTTCCTTTTATATATTTATTAAAAGTTGTAAGTAATCCCCTTTTTCTCTCCCAACCTATATAAGCATTTTCAGAATCATTCCAAACTCTTTTCCTATATAAAAAATGAAATTTATTAAATTTGTCTGATTTATATTTTTCATTTAATTTATTACATATTTCTATACCACTTGATATTACTTCACTATCAAATCCTCTTTTAGGTTTTTCTTCTTCTGAACAGTCACCTAATAAAGCAAAATATATATTTTCCGATTTATTAGCTAAATAATATACTTCCAATTTTTCAAACATTTCTTTTACTTTTTCTTTTGATTTTAAAATTGTTGGAATTACAACAAAAGTACTTTTATCTTCTGGTATTCCATCATCATAATCCATTTTAGCTATTAAAGTTGGAGCTTTAAGTTTGCTCATAAAATAATTTTCAGCTCTAAGAAATATTTCTGATATTGGTATATATGCTAATATAGAAGTTATTAATGATAAAAATATATTATTATTTTTATTCCAAAGGAATAAATACAAGCATAAACAAAAATATACTGGTACTAATATACTAGACGCAATATATAATCTTGATTTTTGTTTATAAGTTAACCTCTTATGACTTCTAATTTCTAGGATATTATCTAACTCCTTTATTCCTTCGGGTTTCATTAAATAATATCCAACATGTGATTTTTTTATTTCTTCTAAATCGTCTGAATTTTTATATCGCATACAAAGTTCAATTATTTTTTCAGAAATATATATTTCTGATATTTTACTTTTTCTGGCTTTTCTTTCAATTATTTGCCTAAAATAACTTTTACTTTCTTCATCCATTTTTGTATATATTCCAGATGGATCTAGTTTTAATATATCTTCAGAAGCATTCATATAACTAAACAACTCTGAAAAATCTATTCTATTTATTTCTTTAATACTTGTTATACAATTTCCCATAGTAATTTTTATATTAGCTATATGGAAATGTTCTTTTTGTATTACTTCTGAAATAGAAAGTCCTAATTTTTGAACTTCTTTTGATAATACATTTTGATAAGCTACAGCTTCTTTTCCGTAAATTTTTAGTTTATATGACATATATTCTATAAAAGAATATTTTAGTTTTTCATCATTAACTTTTAAAAACTTTATATTGTTATTAAATCTTAAATTATTGTTTTTCTTTTCTATTACTCTTTCTATTATACTTTCGGCTTTATATTTCTGTATTTGAGATGAGTAAATTTTTTCACATAACTCTCTTATATGTGATATTAAAGAAATTTTTAAAAAAATACCAATATTGGAAAGTTCTTCCATACTAAGTAATTTCTTTTTTTGATATGCATGCAAAGCTGTATCTATTAATTCTCTATCTATTTTGCAATCTGAAAAAGCAACAATTTCTTCAGCAAGTACATAACTTCTAGCAAATCCAAAATACATATCATTGCAAATTCCTATCATATTTTTATACTTTTTAAGTGATAGCTCTTTTTGAATTGTTTTTACAGTTTCTTCTATTATATAAAAATTGTCTAATATCCATTCTCCTGCTGAATGTATTTTTATTCCAAGTTTTATATGTTTAGTAAGTAAATTATAAGTTTCTAATATAAATTTATAATCATCTATTAAATTTGATATTGGATACGTATTTTTATTTGAAAAACTTTTAGTATTATGATCTGCTGCTGTTTTTTCTATATGTTTTGCTAATTGATTTCTATCTAATAACGTTCCTCTTATATTTAATTTTTTGTACTTTTTCATAAAATTCCCCTTATGTTTTTTAAAGTTATTTTTGCCATTTTTTTATGAATTATACAGTTTTAGTTAGGAAATATATTAAAAAAACACTTTTTAGAATTTAGATTTTATAACTAATCTTCTTTCTAAAAAGTGTTAAAAATTTTTTTATTAATTTTTAAAAACTTGTACATACCAAAATTATACCAACTACTAAAAAAGCCGCTCCTACCATCATTTGTGATTTCATTCCGCCTTTACCTACATAAAATTCGCTTGGATCTTCAGGATTATAATTTATATTTACAGTTTGTCCAATAAAAGCTCCATTTACTGATGCATTTGACCTTTCTACATATTTATTTTCTCCTACTTCATACTCATATATTGGATTTTTGAATTATAGCAATGTCGAAATTTATTGTCAAGAAATTGAATTTTGCCATTCCAAATAGTAATATAAAATTTTTTCATGAATAGAATTTAATAAATTTTACTTTTGAGGTTTATTTTATGTTTGTTTTTAATAAGAAAAGATTAGTTTTTATAAATTTAATTATTGTTATTTCTATTTTTTATTATGCTTTGTTTTCAAGCAATAATTCTAAAACTCAGCTAGTTTCGTCAACGCCTGTTGGTAATCATACTATCATTTTAGATGCTGGACATGGAAATCCTGATGGTGGTGCAGTTGGGGAAGATGGATCTATTGAATCTGATATCAATTTAGAAATTGTTTTAAAATTGCAAAATTTATTAGAAGCTTCTGGTTGTAATGTAATTTTAACTAGGTCTGATGAAAATGGAATTTATGAAACTACTGCTGAAACAATAAGAGAGAAAAAAGTTTCTGATATGAAAAACAGAGTAAACATTGCTAATAATTCTAATTCTGAGCTTTTCTTATCTATTCATATGAATAAACTAGAACAATATCAGTACAGTGGATGGCAAACTTTTTTTAAGAATGATGACGAAAGCAGCAAAGAAATAGCAGAAAATATTCAAACTAGTTTAAATTATTTTTTAAAAAAAGAAAATAGTAGAACTATAAAATCTATTTCTGGAATTTATTTAACAAAAAATGTCGAAATTCCTCTTGTTATTGTAGAATGTGGCTTCCTTTCTAACCCTGAAGAAAATAAAAAGCTTCAAACCGCTTCTTATCAAGATGAACTTGCTTGGAGTATTTATATTGGTATTATGGATTATTTTGAATAAAAATATAAAGAGAGTATGAATTTAATTATCTATTAATTAAAATTCATATTCTCTTTGTAAATTTAAAGATTTTTTCATTTAACTATTTATATTTTTATTTTTTCAATTTCTTCTTTTGTTAAACCTATTATTTCTATAATTTCTTCTTTAGTCTTTTTTAAATTCAATAATCGTTTTGCTATTTCTATACATACTTCTTTTTTGCCTTGCTTGATAGCTTCTTCCACTCCACTTTCATAGTTTGATAAAATTTGAGTATTTCTATCTAATATTGCTTCTTCTCGTAATTCTGCTAATCTTTGTTCATATTCGCTTCTACTCATATTTCCTAATTCATCTTTCGCTTTTTTTACTACTTTATTTCTTTGCATTTCAGATTTCTCCAACATCTCAGGATTTACTATAAATTTTGACCAAATAGCTAATTTCTCATTTTGTTTTGGTATTTCTTCGTTTTTTATCATTTTCATTAGCTTTGGTAAACTAATTATATGAATTTCTAATATATTGGTCAATATTGTTTTTCTATAATCTTTTTCTCGTATTTGCCATTCTGTATGGATTTATGTATTTCACTTAAATTTTTTATCTCAAAGTTTGCTATTAGTATTGAAATAGTCTTTTTCAGTTTTTTAAAACTATCACCAGATTTTATACTATTTACATATAATTTACCCCAATAATATAAATATCTAAAGTTTAAAAAAGCGCTTCTCAAATATTTTATTTGGAAGCACTTTTTATTATCTTACACCATGATCTTCTGGTAAAGCATCATCTCTATATGTATTTCTTTTATTTTCAAAATTTATTCTTGTAAATTGATATGGTGTTATACCTTTCTTTTCTTTAAAGAATGCTGCTATTTTAGCTGAATCTAGCTTTTCAAAATTGTAATCTTTATATAGTTCTTTCTTTTTTGAAGTTTCTGGTAATCTATCATAATATTTTTTATCTCTAGCAATTGCTTTTGCTATTTCTGTTTCTGAATCTAACCCTTGTTTATCAGCATTTCTATATCTATATCCTAACCAATATGGATAAATTTTTGCCATTACTTCTGGATTTTCTCTTTGTGTTGTTATATCTAAATAGCTCTTACCTGTAAGTCTGTTATATACATCTTTGTCTGTTAAAAATTTTATAAATCCATGCAATTTCTCTTTTTCCATTCCTGTCATAGTTGTTGTATATGGTAACATTGGTTGATGTACAACTTGATGTGCTAAATATGCTAATATTTTATTTGGATTTTTTTCTTTCATATTTGCAAAAAACAAATTAGTTTGTTTTGGACTAGTTTGGCTAGTTCTATGTATATTGAAATTAGGATACATTATATATGTTGATACTGATCCTGTTGGTTCAGGAGTGTAACCTCCTAAAACTTCTTGAATAGAATCCATAACTATATCTTCATTTTCTCTCCAAATTTCTTCTATTGAATCTTTATATACATTTGTAGCATCAAAAATAGGCTCTATATCTTTGCTTTCACTTAATTTCCAGAAATCTCCTAAAAAAAGATCTACTGATATCTTTTCATCTGCCGTTAAATCATGTGTAACTTCTATAAGTCTTGAAGCTTCCTTTTTATAAGCTTCTTCTCCCTTTTCAGAAGATATTGGTAATATTTCTTCAAAAATATTTCCGCTTTTTGAAACTATAAATTTTTTATTACTAAAAATATCTGGATGTGCATTCATGAATCTCGTTATAGCGGGTACGCTATCTATTACACCCATTTTTTTATAATATTCTCTTCTCTCTGGCCTTTTCTTTGCATCCATTCTGGCTTTTATTTCACCATTCATGATATTGCATAATACGGCCATTTTATCTACAGTAAAATTAATCTTTGTTTTTACCATATTTTCCTCCTATATATGTAATCACATTTATAGATTTTAAAAAGCATTTAATGCCATTTTTTCTTTTGTCTGTTTACGGGTTTATTATCATATTTCTTAAAATTTCCCGTACTTACCTACTTTATTTTACCACAGATTGTGAAGAAAATAAATACTTTTTTGTAAATTTTATGTGAATTTTACATATTTTTCCTTTAAAATCCACCTATTTTATAATAAATTTGAAAAAACAATACTTGCCATATATGATAAATAGCTCAAAACATACCCCATTCCTCCTAATCTTGATATCTTGTTTTTCTCACCTATAAATGGAATTATTGCTAATGCTATCATACCTCCTAAAAATATTATTATATCTCTGTTATAAGAAATAGAATATGCAATTGGATTTAAAAATGCTGTAAGTCCTATTATTAAAACTATATTAAATACATTTGACCCCATAATATTTCCTATTGCCATATCTACTTCATTTTTTATTGTTGCTGTTACTGATGTTATAAATTCTGGTAAACTTGTACAGAACGATACTATTGTAAGACTTACTATTTTTTCACTAACTCCTAGTTCTAATGCTATATTTGAGGCATTATTTACTATAAAATCTCCTCCATATTTTAATCCTAAAATTCCTATAATAATCTTTATAATAGATTTAGCTATATTTATATCTTTTTCTTTAGAACCTTTTTCTCCACTACTATATAAATCATCATATAATATTGGTTCGTCCATACCTTTTTTTGAACTTAGTTTTGCAATTAAAATATTATATAGAACAAACAAAAAACAAAATATTAAAAGAATAAGCCCTTCAGTCTTTGTTATTGATTTTGTAGTACCATTATTTCCAAAAATGTAAAGTAATGATGTTAGAAATATTACTAGTGGTATTTCGATTGTTATTGTTTTATCTTTAAATTTAAGTGGTCTTATAGCCGCACAAGCACCTAATATAAAAAACAAATTAGAAATATTACTACCTACTACATTACCTATTGCAATATCTGAATGATTTTTTAGTGCTGATGTTAGACTTACCATTAACTCTGGTAGTGATGTTCCTATAGAAACTATTGTCAAGCCGATTATAATTTCTGGTATATGAAATTTTTTAGCAACTTCACTTGAACCGCTTACTAAAAAATCAGCTCCTTTTACTAATAAAAATATTCCTAACGCTATAAATAATAAACTTAATATCATAAAATCTCCTTTTATCAGTATTGACATATCTTTATATTTTTTCTACAATATAAAGCATATTTTAGGTTATAATAATATTATTCTTAAATTTGTAAAATTTATGTACAAGGAGATAAAAATGAGCTACTATATTTTTATTAGACCATTAATCGGAGCATTTACTGGTTATGTTACAAATTGGATTGCTGTAAAAATGATGTTTAGACCTCTAAAACCTGTTAAAATAGGTAATTTTACTTTACCTTTTACACCTGGTTTAATCCCAAGAAATAAGAAAAGACTTGCAGAATCAATTGGACATACTATAAGTAATGACTTACTATCTGAAAAAACTATTAAAGATACTCTACTTTCTGAAAATATAAAAAATAAAATTTCAGAAAATATCTCTATCTTTCTAGAATCTTTAAATAAAAATAACACTTCCGTTAAAGAAGTTATTTGTTCTTATATTGGAGATAATACTTATGATATGCAACTTAATTCTATAAAAAACAAATTAACTAATAACATTTATAATACGGTTCTTGAAGCACATTTAGGTAATATAGTTTCTAAACAAATAGAAATTGCTGCTAAAGAAAAAATGAAAAATCCTCTACTTGGAATCTTTGGTGGAAATTCTATTGTATCTTCTATAAGCTCAAATATTGAGACTAAAGTTGATGAATATATTTTAGAAAACGGTGAAAATTTAATTAACGAAATGATAGAAAAAGAACTTAACAAATATATGTCTAGGCCAATTTGTGTTATATATAATGATATAGAAAAATCTAATATAAATATAACTAATATTTTAATGAATATATATGAAAAAACAATTTTAGAAAAATTACCAGACTTACTAAATACACTTGATATTTCTAAAATTGTTACTGATAAAATAAATTCTATGGATGTTTTAGAACTTGAAAAACTTATTCTTACTATTATGAAAAAAGAATTAAATGCTTTGGTAAACCTAGGCGCAATAATTGGATTTCTTTTAGG
>CATJZH010000125.1 GCA_949746285.1 uncultured Clostridia bacterium | reverse complement strand
TTTTATTACATTTCTCTATTTTTAAGTGGAATTATATTAAAAGTATTCAATCCAAGTATTACCTATGAAAATCATATCATATTTATACTAACAACAGTATTTCAATTACTAATGACTTTCTTGTTTATTAGAATGAAAAGATTTAAGAATGGTATTTCTTTTCTTCAATATAACCTACAAAATAAGTACATTGATTTAATGGTAATACTTATTAGTGCAACTGTAATTCTGATTTATATTATATTTGGAATGTCATATGCTACCAATAATTCATCTGTTTATCCATATATATTTTTTACTTTAGTACTTCTTGGGATGATAATAGGTGTCTGGATACAAAAAAATATTATTGCAAATCATATTAAAAAAATAGACAAAAAGTATATAGCTGAATTAGAAAATGTTCTTGAGGAAAAAGAAAAAGAGTTAGATAAGATTAAGTATGAGGCTTTTAACTCAGCAAGAGCAGTACACAAAATTAGTAATAAATTATCAGCTTTTGAATTAAGTTTAACAGATCTGAATACTGAATTTGGAGGGGAGATTTTTCCTTTCATGGAAAAGAGTAAAGTATTATCAAAAGAATTTTTAAAGGACATTCAAAGAAATGAAGTATCCAATCAGATATTACCACTTACTAATATTTTTGGAATAGATGAAATGTTTCAATATATGTCACAGAAAGCAAAAGAGAAGGATATTGATTTTAATCTAAAAATCAAACCGAGTATCAATTATATGGTTGATAAAATAGTAAATCAAAGTAAATTAGAAATGCTAGTGGGAGATTTGATAACAAATGCCATTATGTCAATTAATGAAAACAAAGCTGCAGATGCGAATAGGAATATTTTAGTAATATTAGGACGAACAGATAATTATTATAGTTTGTGTGTACAAGATAGTGGTATCAATTTTGAGATAGAAACATTACTTAATTTAGGCTTAAAGCCAACCAGTACTCATTCTCAAAATGGTGGCAATGGGATAGGATACATGACGATATTTGAAGTATTAAATGAGTATAAGGCTAGTTTAATAATAGAAGAAAGAAATCCAAAGAATAAAGTTTATACCAAAAGTATTACAATTTGCTTTGATCACAAAAATGAATATAGAATAAAGACTCATAGAGCAAAGGAAATAAATTTATATAATACGAATCAAAGAATAAATGTCGAAGAATTATAAAAGTTAATAGATGGAACAAAGTCATTATTTATAGCTTACTTTGTAAACTATAGATAATGATTTTGTTTTATTTTTGCTATCGAGTCATTAGTAAAAACAAAAGCATGTAATTTATTGTCTAATCGTTTAAGCTTTTTATAACGTCAGTTACTTTTTCGATAACATCAAAAGCTTCTGATAATCCGCTTGGGATAAGATTTGAAATTAAGTGTTTTAAATCTTCATTTACGATATCTTTTCCAAATAACACATAGTTAGCTGATATATTTTCAGTTTCACAAAGTGTTACAAGCTTTTCCGTTGATAAACAATTTGTTCCTTTTTCTATACTGGCTAAATATTGTCCAGACATACCGAGTTGCTTACCAAAACTTCTTTTTGAACGATTTCCTCTTATTTTTTCAATCCTTTTACCAATTTTTTGTAACCTATCCTTATTCATTATTTTTTCTTCCATTTTTAACCTCCATAAATAACATATTTAAAGCAATCATATTTAAAGTTTTAGGATTAATATTCAAATTAAAGATTGAAAAATATAGAAATCAAAAGTGAAAAAGATAGTAATTCAGGAATCTTTATGTTATAATTTAACAAATATTGGAAGAAGGAGGAAGATAGAAGTATGGATAAACATATGTCAGTATTGATATTAGAAGATGATAAGAATGACTGTATCAAATTTAGAAATTATATAAAAGATAGAAAGGATGTCCATATTATTGCTACTACAGATTCTGAGGTAATTGCGTTACAATATGTTAAAACACATCAGCCACAATCGCTAATAGTAGACATAGAATTAAATAATGAAAACTCTATAGGCAATGGAATCACATTTTTAGAAAAATTAAAAACATTAGTGCTAAAAGTAAAACCAATTATAGTAATTACGACTAAAATACGTTCTGATGTAATCTATGAAAGATTACATCAACTTGGTGCAGATATGATATTTTATAAAAATAAAGCGGATTATTCTGTAGAAATGGTAATTGAAAATATCTTAGCTTTGAAACCAGCACTCAATAAAGTAAAACCAGATGATTTACAAAATGTTGAAAGAGAAGAAATCATAACTGACAGAATGAAAACATTGTCAGATATGATAAATACAGAATTAGATTTAATAGGAATAAGTAACAGACTAAAAGGTAGAATTCTTATCCATGATGCTTTAATGTATTTGTTACAAGAAGGAAACAATCCAGAAACAGTATATAATTATTTGTCGAATAAATATAAAAGAGCCAATAGTTCAATTTGTCGTACAATTCAGACAGCCATATATAGGGCTTGGAGAACATCTCCAATAGAAGAAATAGAAACGAACTATACACAAAAATATAGCTATGAAAGAGGGGTTCCCTTACCTACTGAGCTATTATTCTATTATGTAGATAAAATTAACAAACAATTACAATAACTTTTTAATAAAATGTAAGGTTTTTGAATTTCTAGAAAAAATTAAAGGTATATATTACTATTTTTGGAACATGAGCCTTGTCTATTTATCTGTAATACTATATAATAGCAATATAGAAAAGGGGAGGGGTTGCTATTGTTTGATACAGATATGATGAATGGAATCATAAAAATGTCGGCTATCTATTTGTGTAGTTTATTTGTGTTTAACAAAATAGTAAATGATAAAAAATCGACTAACATAAAAATAATTGTTTTTATGTTAGCCATTGTCATTTCTATATTGCATAATTTAATAAGAGCTTTTATTCCAGCTATTATAGATTCATTTTTTATCATGATATTGTTTGGAATTATACAAACATATTTTACAAAAAACAAAGTGAATGATTGCATAATCATTTTCTGCCTATCTGCAGCGATTGCCTATATTTTTTATTATATATCCTTGCTTTTAAGTGGAATTATATTAAAATTATTTATTCCGAATATTACCTATGAAAATCATATGATATTTATAGTAACAGCATTATTTCAATTCATATTTACTTTATTATTTTGTAGAATTAGAAGGCTTAAAAATGGTATTTCTTTTTTACAAGATAAAAGACATAATAAATATATTGATTTTATGGTAGTTCTAGTTAATGTTATTATAATTCTTATTTATACTATATTAGGAGCGATATATGCCAAAAATAACTTATCTGTTTATTCCTATGTATTTTCTGTTTTACTACTCGTTGGAATAATAATAGGTGTATGGATACAAAATAACATTGTTACAAATCATATTCAGAAAATGGATAAGAAATATATAACAGAATTAGAAAATATTATAATAAAAAAAGAGAAAGAATTAGAAAAGGTCAAGAATGAGGCTTTTATTTCAGCAAGAGCAGTACACAAGATTAGTCGTAAATTAGAGGCTTTTGAATTAAGTTTAACAAAATTTAATATGGAATTGGGAGAAGAAATTCATCCCTTACTAGAAAAAAGTAAAACATTGTCAAAAGAATTTTTAAACGATATTCAGGCAAATTTAACAGAGAATCCAATATTACCACTTACCAACATTCATGGCATAGATGAAATGTTTCAATATATGTTACAAAAAACAAAAGAAAATAATATTAAGTTTCATCTAAAAATTAAACCAAGTATAAATTATATGATTCAAAATATAGTGAATCAA
>CATJZH010000124.1 GCA_949746285.1 uncultured Clostridia bacterium | reverse complement strand
TATCTGATTTTAATTATGAGTTACCTGAAAATTTGATAGCTCAACACCCTTATGATAAAAGAGATGAAGCAAGACTTATGGTATTAGATAAAGATAAGAAGAATATAGAGCATAAAGTTTTTAAAGATATTATAGAATATTTAAATCCAGGTGATTGTTTAGTAATAAACAATACAAAAGTTATACCAGCAAGATTATATGGAAAAAAAGATACTGGTGCAAATGTTGAATTTTTATTGCTAAAAAGAATAGAGGGAGATATTTGGGAAGCAATGGTACGACCTGGAAATAAATTAAAACCAGGAAGTAGAGTTGTTTTCGGAGAAGGGATTTTAAAAGCAACTGTGCTAGATGTCTTAGAAGGCGGAAATAGAAAAGTAGAGTTTGAATATAACGGCATATTTAATGAAATATTAGATCATATTGGATTAATGCCATTGCCTCCATATATAACTGAAGCAACTAGAGAAGATAATGAAAAATATCAAACAGTTTATGCAAAATATGATGGTTCAGCAGCTGCACCAACTGCAGGTTTGCATTTTACACAGGAACTTTTAGAAAAAATAAAATCAAAAGGAGTTCAAATAGCTAATGTAACTCTTCATGTGGGAATAGGTACATTTAGACCTGTAAAAGTAGAAAATGTAGAAGAGCATGAGATGCATTCAGAACACTATTATATAAAAAAAGAAGATGCAGATAAAATAAATTTAGCTAAAAAGAATAGGAATAAAGTAATAGCTGTAGGAACTACTTCATGTAGAGTTTTGGAGTCTGTGGCAGATGAAAAAGGATTTCTAAAAGAAGTAGAAGGAGATACAAGCATTTTTATTTATCCAGGGTATAAATTTAAATGTATTGATAGTTTAATTACAAATTTTCATCTGCCAGAATCTACTTTAATAATGTTAGTTTCTAGTTTAGCTGGAAAAGATTTTATAATGAAAGCATATAATGAAGCTGTTAGAGAAAAATATAAATTTTTTAGTTTTGGAGATGCAATGATTATTTTATAAAAAGGAGATAACTAATGGAACAAGCAATAACATATGAGTTGTTACATATATGTAAGCAGTCAGGAGCAAGAAGAGGAGTAATCCATACACCACATGGAGATATACAAACACCAATATTTATGCCAGTAGGGACACAAGCTACTGTTAAAGCAATGACACCAGATGAATTAAAAGAAATGGTTGAGGCGCAAATAATTTTAGCAAATACATATCATTTATTTTTAAGACCAGGTCATGAGTTAGTTAAAGAAGCTGGTGGGTTACATAGTTTTATGAATTGGGACAGGCCAATTTTAACAGATAGTGGTGGATTTCAAGTTTTTAGCTTAGGTGATTTAAGAAAAATAAAAGAAGAAGGTGTAGAATTTAGGTCACATTTAGATGGAACTAAACAATTTATAAGCCCAGAAAAAGCTATGGAAATAGAAGAGGCATTGGGTGCAGATATAATAATGGCTTTTGATGAGTGCTGCCCATATCCATCAACTTATGAATATACTAAAAATTCTATGGAGAGAACTACAAGATGGGCTGATAGATGTAAAGAAGCACACACTACAATAGATAAACAAGGATTATTTGGAATTATTCAAGGTGGTTTTTTTAAAGATTTAAGAGAGCAAAGTGCAAAAGCCTTAATACAAATGGATTTTCCTGGGTATGCAATAGGTGGAATAAGTGTTGGAGAACCTAAGGAAGAATTTTTAGATATATTAAATTTCACAACTCCACTAATGCCAGAAGATAAACCAAGATATTTAATGGGAGTTGGTACACCAGATTATTTAATAGAAGCAGCAATAGCAGGAATAGATATGTGTGACTGTGTGCTTCCTACAAGAATTGCAAGACATGGAACAGCTATGACTTCAAAAGGAAAATTAGTAGTTAGAAATGCAGCATATGAAAAAGATTTTAGAGCTTTAGATGAAGAATGTGATTGTTATACTTGTAAAAACTATACAAGAGCATATATAAGACACTTAATTAATACAAAGGAAATTCTAGGTGTAAGATTATTATCAATTCATAATTTAAGATTCTTGACTAAATTAATGGATAAGGTTAGAATAGAAATAGAAAATGATAATTTATTAGCATTTAGAGATGAATTTTATAAAAATTATGGTTACATTAAATAGAAAAAATAGAAGGGGGAACTAAATGAATTTACAAGAAAGTGATCTATATAAGGAAAAATTAGAAAAGAACACTAGAAATAGAAGAGGAGTAATGTTGTCAATAGTACTATGTGCCTTTTTAATAGCTTTTCTATTTATAATGATTATAGTTTTAAAATATCAAGATTCTATAACTGAAAAGCTTTTTATAAATGATACACAAGTTTCTATACCAGAGGGGTTTTATAAAAACTTAGAAAATGGAATTTATTTGGATATAAAACAAATCTCAAGTCTTTTAGGATACACATATACAAAAGGTGAATACAACAAATTTAATGAAGATGAAGACAGTTGTTATTTACAAAATAATTTTGAAGTAGTGTCTATGGCTGTTAATTCGAGTAAATTTAAAAAATTCATAGAAGTGACAGGAACACCTACAATTGCAGATATACAAGTTAGCATGAAAAATGAGAATGGATATAACGAAACTTTTTCATTAAAAAAGGAGTTAAAGTTTATTGATGGAAAAATATATGCATCACTTGAGGATGTAACAGAAATGCTTAATGTTCAGATAGATTGGAAAGAATATAGATTTAAGTTTTATTCATTAGAATATATGATAACATATGCTAAAAATGTAGTTGGAAAAGCTGGATATAAAGAAATGAGTGGATATTATGAAAACTTAAAAACAGTATTATATGGTTACACTATAGTTGGAAATGGATCAGAAAATAAAGAAAGTTTATATGGAGTTATTTCACTAAGTGATGGAAAGGAAATAATAAGTATAAAATATGATGATATAAAATTTGTTCAAAATGTAAAAGAATTTTATGTAACTGTTGCTAATGGAACAATGGGAATATTGTCAGATGATGGAAGCACAGTAATTGCACCATCTGAATATGAAGATATATCATTGTTAGATGATGAAAAACAGTTATATTTAGTTGAAAAAGATTCAGAATATGGAGTTGTAAATAGAACGGGCAAAAGAATTATTCATGCAGAAAATGATGAAATAGGATTAGATATTTCAAAATTTGATTTAGTTGAAATAGATAATAATTCTTTATTATACAATAAATGTATTCCTGTAAAAAAAGATAATAAATATGGACTATATAATATTGATGGAGATTTAGTAGCAGGAATAGTTTATAATGATTTAGGTTATCATTCTACAGCTACATCAACAACTTCAGGAAATGAAGAAAGTGTTCTATTAATTCCACCATCAGTAGGGATAAAAGGAATTGTTTTAAATTTAAACGATTTATATGGTATTTATGATGTAACTACTGAAAGAATATTAATACCATGTAGTTGTTCTAAAATTTATGCTATTACAAAATCAGGTGAAACAACATATTATATTGAAATTGGAGGAGAACAATATAAACTTGAAGACTATTTAAAAGAAAACAATTTAGCTAATATTGATGAAAATGGAGAACCTTTAACAAATAAAACAGAAAGAAATACAGAAAATTCAAATACAGTAACTGATGCTAGTGAAAATACAGTTACAAATACAACAAATTCTACAATAAAAGTACCAGTAGAATAATTTAGAAATAAATAAGTTATAAAAAATACTTCTATAAATATAATTTATAGAAGTATTTTTTTAGGAGGATAATTTATGAAAGAAATTATAAGAGAGCTTATTTTATCAATTTTATTATCATTAATTTTAATTTTTATATTGTCAATTTTACTTTTTAAAACTTCAATAAGTGAAGAAATAATAAAACCAGCTACTATGGGCATAGTAATAATATCACTTATGATAGGAGCTTTTAGAATATCAAAAGCAAAGAAACAAAAAGGAATTTTATATGGAAGTTTATTAAGAATAATTTATATGTTTATTCTGTATTTGGTATCAAGCTTTGCAAATTTTGAATTTTATTTAGGAATAGATTCAATAATAATGATAATACTTGGAATAATAGGAGGGGCAGTAGGAGGAATAATAGGAGTAAATTTCCAAAAATAAATAATAATAAAATTAAAAAAATAGGTTGATATTTTTTAATTTTTAATATACAATTTACAAGGATAATAAAATGAGCGGCTACATAAGATAACAAAAACACAAAGGAGGAGATATGGTAACTTTTGAGGACGTTGTAGAGAATTCTGAAGTTAAAGAACTTATAAAAAATGCCCAAAAACAATTAGATGTTTTAGGATATACAGAACATTCTAATAGACATGTTTCAGTAGTTGCTGAAAGGGCGGCGTACATTTTAAGAACTTTGGGATATGATGAACATAGAATAGAACTAGCGAGAATAGCAGGTTATATGCATGATATAGGAAATTCGGTAAATAGAGTAGATCATGCTCATACAGGGGCAATACTTTCTTACAATATTTTAAAAGATATGAATATGGATATATCAGATAGAACCGAAATAATGATGGCAATAGGAAATCATGATGAATCGACAGGAACAGCAGTAAGTGAGGTATCTGCTGCTTTAATTTTAGCGGACAAGTCAGATGCACATAGGAGCAGAGTTTCAAAGAAAGATAGAAGTTTATTTGATAAGCACGATGAAGTAAATTATGCTGTTACTAGTTCAGAACTCAAAATAGATATAGATGAAAGAAAAGTTATCTTAAATTTAACAATAGATACAAAAATTTGTCCAGTTATAGATTATTTTGAAATATTTATGGATAGAACTAAAATGAGCAAAAGAGCAGCAAAATATTTAGGATTATGGTTTGAATTAATTATAAATGATACAAACTTATTATAGGAGGTAATTGTTTTGGAAAAAAATTTAAAAAGGATTAGAAAAATAGCGATATTATTAATTATAGTAGCAGTAGTGTTAATTGCTTTTTTAGGACTGTATGAGAAAAAGAATGGTATATGGAAAAGTATTTTGCCAGAATTTAATTTTGGAATGGAATTAAAAGGAATAAAAGAACTACATTATGTATTAGATGATAGTGAAGAAGAAAAAGAAGTTTATATAGATTCAGAAGGTAATGTAGCTGGAGAAGTTGCAAAAGACCCAAATGCTGATACACAAGTTTCTTTAGAAACAGAAGATGGAGAAAAAGAAGAGGCAAATGAACCAGATAAAACTGATATAGAAGGATATACAAAAGAAACAAGAACAATAAAAGCTAATGAAGAAGCTAATATTAATATAGATAATTTTGAAAAATCTAAAAAAATAATTCAAAAAAGGTTAGAAACTTTAGATGTATATGAATATAACATTAGATTAGATGCTGTTACAGGAGAGATAGTTATAGAATTGCCAGATGATGACAATGTTGAAATAGCTCAAAGTATGGTTTCAACTGTTGGAAATGTGGAAGTTATAGATTATCAAACAGGATTAATTTTAATAGATAACTCTCATATAAAAAAGGCAGTTCAATTATCTAATTATTCAAATGGATATCAATCATATTTACAATTAACATTTGATAAAGAAGGTGCAGAAAAATTAAAAGAAATTAGTAATAAATATCAAGCAGTTACAGCAGAAGATGGAACAGAAACAAAAAATTATGTATCAATAAAAATGGATGATCAAACATTAAGTACAACATATTTTGCTGAAGAACTAGCAAATGGAACAATACAAATTCCTATGGGAAATGCTACTGAAGATCACAATCAATATATGCAAATTAGTCAAAGTGTAGAAAGAATAGTTAAAATTATAAATGAAGACTCAATGCCTTTATCTTATACATTAAGTTCAGATAATCACATTAATTCTGTAGTAACACCAGAATTAGCCCAAAATGCTAAAATAGTATTTTTAGTAGTAATTGTTTTAGTATCAATATATTTAATAATAAAATTTAAATTAGAAGGACTTAAATGTGCAATATTATGCTTAGGTCATATAGCAATATTAAATATTATTCTTAAATATACAAATGTAATAATAACAATTAATGCAATAATTGCTTATTTAGCTGTAATTGTAATAAATTATGCATTTAATATAAGCTATTTAAAAGAATTAAAAAATAATAATAAAAAATATATATTTATTAAAAATATGAAAGAACTATATTTAATGATTATACCAGTTTGTATAATAGCAGTAATATTTGTATTTGTACCAGGTGTAGTAATAAGCAGTATAGGAATGATTTTATTCTGGGGATTATTTATACAAGCAATATATAATTGGTTAATACTTTTATAAAATAAGAAATAAAGGGGAAAAAGTAATGAAATTAAGTGGAAGTAAAAAAATAGTTTTATTAGGTTTAATTCTTTTAATAATTGCAGGCATAGTAGTTGTGGCATTAAAAGGGTTTAATGTAGATTTAATGCTAGAACAACATGAGGAAATGAATATAGTAATTGGAAAAGAAATTAATGTAAAAGAAGTAAAAAATATTTGCAAAGAAGTTTTTAAAAATAAACAAACAATTATAAGAACAGTAGATTTATTTAATGATTCAGTTAATATAAGTGTAGAATCTATAACTGATGAAGAAAAAAGTGAATTAGTAAATAAATTGAATGAGAAATATGAAACAGAACTTTCTGTTGAAGGATTAACTGTTTATACAGTATCAAATGTAAGAATAAGAGATTTAATAAGACCATATATATCACCAGTTGTTATATCTGTTATAGTAATAGTAGCATACTTAATTATAAGATTTAGAAAGATGAGTGTAGTTAAATTATTAGGAAAATTGTTTGGAATAATTATTTTAACAGAAGCAGTAATAGCCAGTGTTATAGCAATATCAAGAATTCCAGTATCTGCTACAATAGTGAATCTAATGACAGTAGTAGCAGTAATAGAATTAATTTTCTATATAAGTAAAACAGAAAAAGAATATAAAAATCAAGAATAATTTGCTAAAGACTTGATTTTTTAGGATAAGTATAGTAAAATATCATTGTTAAAAATACCATAAACTTGGTTCGAAGAAAAAAACCTACTCTATACTCAGTTTATGGCAAATAAAAAATAGGAGGAATATGAAAATGACTAAAGAAAGAAAACAAGAAATTATCAATACTCATAAAAGAGAGGAAAATGACACAGGGTCACCAGAAGTTCAAATTGCTATATTAACAGAAAGAATTTCTGAATTAACAGAACACTTAAAGGTTCATAAAAAAGATAATCACTCAAGAAGAGGATTATTAAAAATGATAGGAAAAAGAAGAAATTTATTAAACTACTTATCTAAAAAAGATATAAACAGATATAGAGAAATAGTTAAAAAATTAAATTTAAGAAAATAATAAGAAAAAACGTCAAATGTTTTATTATAAACAAATGGCGTTTTTGTTTTTGAGAAACTTCTAAATAGTATTTGCTTTTTTTATATAGTTATAGTAAAATGTATGTGGCTGTTTATTTGGAACAGTAGCTTGTACAATATATTATAAAAATTGTAAATAATACATTGTAGAGGTTACATTTCAAATAAATTGCTAATAAAATCTCCTAATTAGGTAGGAGTAAGAAAATGTAGGAGGAATGTAAAATGTTTAAAACTTATAGTATGGAGTTAGCAGGAAGAACACTTACTATTGAAACAGGAAAAATGGCAGGACTTGCCAATGGAAGCGTACTTGTAAAATATGGAGAAACAACAGTACTTGTCAACGTAACAGCTTCAAAAGAACCAAAAGAAGGAATAGATTTTTTTCCTTTGTCAGTAGATTATGAAGAAAGGTTATATGCAGTTGGAAAAATACCAGGTAGTTTTACTAAAAGAGAAGGAAAGCCAACAGATAAAGCAATATTAACAGCAAGAGCAATAGATAGACCAATAAGACCATTATTTCCAAAAGACTTTAGAAATGACGTAGTAGTTAGTTGTTTAGTGTTATCAGTAGAGCAAGACTGTTCACCAGAAGTGTGTAGTATGATAGGAACATCAGCAGCATTATCAATATCAGATATACCATTTGGTGGACCAACGGCTTCAGTAGCAGTTGGATATGTAGATGACAAAATAGTTATAAATCCAACAGAAGAACAAAGAAAAAATAGTAGATTAACATTAACTGTTGCAGGAACAAAAGACAAAATAGCGATGATAGAAGCTGGTGCAGATGAAATACCAGATAATACTATGTTAGAAGCTATAAAAGCAGCACATGTTGAAATAAAAAAAGTATGTGAATTTATACAAAAAATAAAAGACGAAATTGGAAAACCAAAATTTGAATATACTTCTTTTGAAGTTAATGAAGAAATATATGATGTGATATCAAATGAATTTTCTGAAAGAATGAAAACTGATGTTCAAACGCCAGACAAACCAGAAAGAGATGAAAAAATAGACAAGCTTACAGAAGAGGTTAAAGCATGGTATGAAGAAAAATTTGGTGAAGAAAAATTAGAAGAAGATAGTAAAGCAATATCTGATGCTTTATATAAATTAGAAAAGAAAACAGTTAGAAAGTTAATACTAGAGGAAGGAAAAAGAGTTGATGGTAGAGGAATATATGATATAAGACCTTTATCTTGTGAAGTAGGATTACTTCCAAGAACACATGGAAGCGCCTTATTTACAAGAGGACAAACCCAAGTAATGTCCATTGCTACCTTAGGAATGATAAGTGAAGAACAAGTATTAGATGGAATTGATACCGAAGAGTCTAAAAGATATATGCATCATTACAACTTCCC
>CATJZH010000123.1 GCA_949746285.1 uncultured Clostridia bacterium | reverse complement strand
TTTTATCTTTTATAATTTCAATTCTATCATAAACACCCATAGTTATATTTTTGCTGTCACAAGTATCACATTTTGTAACTGGTGCTTCTCCTGGTATTCTTTTATCACATATTTCAAAAGAAATAACACCACATGTGTTAAGACATTCTTTTGCAACACATCTTTTACAAAATGGTGCGGACTTAAAAGCAATACAAACAATGCTAGGTCATTCAGATATTTCATCAACTCAAGTATATATGCAATTTCAAAATGAAAATTTAAAAGATATATATGCAAAAGCTCATCCAAGAGCTTAAAATAAAAAAATGCAGGTTTCCTGCATTTTTTTATTTAGATGACTTATTTATGTTATTACTTTGAAAGTTCATAAATAGCTTCAGCATAAATTTTGCTAGAAAGAATAAGTTTATCTATTTCTACGAATTCATCAACTTGGTGACACATATCCAAATCTCCAGGCATGGTCATTCCATATGAAATAAAGTTTTTAAAGGCTCTAGCATAAGTGCCACCACCAATAGCAATAGCTTCTTTATTTGAGTTTGTTTTTTTATTATAAATTTCAACTAGAGTTTTTACTAAATAACTATCTTTTGAAACATATAATGGTTCTTGAATTCCAAATGAATTTATTTCTAAAGTATCAAATTTCTTTTTAAAAAAATTGTATTTTTCTTTTATACTATCTAAGCTCGTGTTTACAGGAACCCTCAGATTTGTTTTTATAATTAATTTTTCATTTACGTATTCTAGTACAGCTACATTAGAAGTAAGTATTCCAGATTCATCTTCTATTTTTTTATTAGATAAAAATTGAGGGCTATAAATCTCAAATAACCCAGAATTATATAATTCTGATAAATAGGTAGAATTGAATTCGAAATTATTTAATAAAAATTCTACAAGCAATTTTATTGCATTTTTTCCTAGTTCAGGATGTGCAGCATGTGAAGAAATTCCAAAGCTTTCAATTTTTATTTTGTTTTGATTAAGAGATGTAATTTTAATGTTATCAGTTTCTTTTAGAGATTTTACCACATTATTGTGACTCTCTAATGTAATCGAACAATATTTAGGAACAACATTTAAAGCATTATTATTGCAGCTTATATCTAATATATCATAATTTTTTATAGAGAAATCATTTTTTAATTCTATAGACATTATTCCTTTTTCAGCATATATAGCAGGAAAGTTAGCATCAGGACTAAAACCAATAGAAGGCCATTCTTCATTTTTTTTATAATAGTTTATACATTTCCAATCTTTTTCTTCATTTAATCCTAAAATAAGTCTAATTCTTTTAGAAACTTTGATAGTATCTTTTATTACTTTCATAGCATATAAAGCTGCTACTACAGGACCTTTATCGTCAATAGAGCCTCTACCAAATATTTTACCATCTCTAATATTTGGTGAAAATGGAGGAGTGGTCCAACCATCTTCTTCTAAAGCAGGAACAACATCAAGATGGCCCACAATTCCAACTAATTCTTCGCCTTCGCCAAACTCAATATATCCACAATAATTATCTATATTTTTTGTTCTAAATCCGAAGGTTTCTCCAAGTTCAAGCAAATAATTTAAAGCATCGGCACAATTTTTACCAAAAGGTTCTTGAGGAAGATTAGTTTCTGTTGAAATACTAGGAATTTCAATTAAATCACAAAGAGCCCCAATTATATTTTGTTTTTCTTTTTCAATTAATTCATCAAACATAAAATAAATATCTCCTTTTATAAAATTTCTATTACTATTATTATATATCAAAAAATATAAAAAAATAAATAAGTTATAAAAAAACTTGAATTTATAAATTTTTATGTGTAAAATATCTATAGTAAACAAAAGTTAAAAGTAGGAGGAATTTAAAATGAGAGATGAAAAAGGAATAACTTTAATTGCTTTAATACTTGCAATATTAGTATTGTTAATTTTAGCAGGAATATCAGTTTCACTAATGTTATCTAATGAAGATGAGGGAAATGTAATAACAAATAGTAATGTGGATGACTCAATGTTCCCAGATAGTGATATTTATCAAAATATTCAAGATAATGTATTTGATAATGTAGATACAGACGATACTGTACCAGAAGTAGTTGGTGGAAATGAAATTGAAAATACTGTAAGCAATGAAAGTGTTTTAGCACCTACAAACGAAGTACCAGAAAATTTAGTAGATAATACTGTAGCAAATACAGTTAGATAATAAAAATATGGTTAGTATAAATATTATTTGTGTTGGAAAATTAAAAGAACAATATTTAAAAGAAGCAGTTATGGAGTATTCAAAAAGGCTTTCAAAATATTGTAATTTAAATATTATTGAAATATCAGATGAAAAGTTACCAGATAAAATAAGTGAAAAAAGTATAGATGAAATAAAATTTAAAGAAGGAAACAAAATTTTATCTAACGTAAAAAAAGATTCATACACGATAGCATTAGATCTTGGAGGAAAACAGTATAAATCTGAAGAATTTTCAGAAAAACTAGAAACAATAAAGACTAATGGCTATAGTACAATAAATTTTGTAATAGGTGGAACTGTTCGGGATTTCAAAGGAAGTATTAAATACTTCTAATGAATTAATATGCTTTTCAAAAATGACATTTCCGCATCAATTAATAAGAGTATTCTTATTAGAACAAATATTTAGAGCTTTTAAAATATCAAATAATGAAAGTTATCATTGGTAAAGTAAAAAGTAGATGCTTAAAAAGTATCTACTTTTTTTAAAATAAATGGAGAATAAATTTATGCAAGGAATTTTAATAGTAAATAAACCAAAAGGATATACATCACAAGATGTAGTATCTAAAACAAAGAAAATTTTAGATGTAAAAAAAGCAGGACATACAGGAACATTAGACCCTATGGCAACAGGCGTTTTACCTATATTAATTGGTAATTACACTAAATTATCAAAATATTTAATAGAACATAATAAAACATATATTGCTAAAATAAAATTAGGTGAAAAAAGAGATACAGGAGATAGTGAAGGGCAAATAATACAAACAAAATCTATAGCAGAAGATAGTTTAGTAGAAGAAAATATAAAAAAAGTTTTAGAAAAATTTGAAGGAAAACAAAATCAAATTCCACCAATATATTCTGCAATAAAAGTAAATGGAAAAAAACTTTATGAATATGCAAGAGAAGGAAAAAAGGTGGAAGTACCTCCAAGACAGATAGAAATTTATAATATTGAATTATTGAATATTAGTAAACAGGAATTAGAAATTGAATTTGAAGTAAATTGTTCAAAAGGAACATATATAAGAGTTTTATGTGAAGATATTGCAGATAAGCTTGAAACAGTTGGATATATGAAAGAGCTAACAAGAATAAAAGTTGATAAATTTAAATTAGAGGATGCATTAACTTTTGAAGAATTAGAAAGTAACAAAGAAAATATAGAAAAATGTTTAATTAAAATGGAAGATGTATTTTCTAATTTATCTAAAATTACTTTAAATAAAAGAAAAGAAGAGCTATTTTTAAATGGAGTTATGCTTGACTTTCAGTATGAAGATGGATTATATAATATTTATAATACCTCAAATAATTATTTAGGAACAGGTACAGTTAAAAACAAATTGTTGAAAAGAGATGTAATTTTATAAAAAGTGTGATATACTATTAGAACAAAAAACGTTAGGAGGTAATGACAGTATGATGACAAAGGTAAAAGCTCGGATTGTAAAAATTGATAAACACACTATTTGTGCATCTAAAGCTATTTGGGCAACAGTGGAGACAGAAAGAGGAAAAATTCTCAATATAAGATGGGGACAAGCACCTTCTGTTATAGGACTTAGTCAAAATTGGTGTTCAAAAGCAAAAGGGGCATTTGATACAGTGTGGAGAAAGTGTGATGTTGGTGATGAGGTTTGGATCTATCATTTTGAGGATCCAGAATTCAATTATTTTGAACCTTTGTAGGCAGCGATTAAAAACTAACAGTTGGGATAGTAATTAAAGTCCCGACTGTTAGTTTTTTTCAATTCTCGGTTTATTTTTATATGAAAAAACTAGCACATAGATAATATATGTGATAAAATGTTAAAAATATAGATAGTAGAGAGGAAAAGATATGAATTATCCAGAACCATTAAAAAAAGGAGATACAATAGGAATATGTGCACCATCTTCAGGAATAACTGATATACATAAAATAAAAAGATTAGAATTTGCAATCGAAACATTAAAATCCATAGGATATAAAGTAATTGAAACAGAAAGTGTAAGAAAAGGCGAAAAAGGTAGAAGTGCATCAGCTAAAAAAAGAGCGAAAGAATTTATGGAACTCTTAGAAAATGATGATGTAAAACTAATAATATCTGCAACAGGTGGAGATTTTTTATGTGAAATGATAGATTATTTAGATTTTGATAAAATAAAGACATTAAAACCTAAATGGTTCCAAGGATATTCAGATAATACAGGAATAAGTTTTTTATTTAATACAATATTAGAAATTCCAACAATGTATGCTCAAACAATAAAAGATTATGCAATGATACCATTACACAAAAGTTTAACAGATGCATTAGAAATAGAATCAGGAAAAGAAATAGTACAACACTCCTTTGATTTGTATGAAAAAGATTGGAATCCTAATGGAACAAATCCACGTGATGCATATAACTTAACTGCTAAAGTTGAATGGAAAAATGTAATTGGTGGAGAAAGGGTAACTATGCGAGGAAGAAGCATAGGAGGATGTTTAGATTCACTACTATGTTATATGGGAACAAAATATGATAATATAGTAAACTATATAGAAAAACATAAAGAAGAAGGAATAATTTGGTTTTTAGAATGTTTTGAAATGGGAACAGCAGATTTATATAGATATTTATGGAAGATGAAACATTTAGGATATTTTAAATATTGCACAGGAATTATTTTTGGAAGACCGTTATTTATTAGAGATGATTATGATACTACATTTAATGAAACTGTAAAAGAAATTTTGGAAGATTTGAATATTCCTATAATATGTGATGCAGATATAGGACATGTTTCACCTCAAATGGCAATAGTAAATGGAGCTATTTTAAAAATAACTTCTGAAAATGGAAAAGGTACAGTAGAAACAGTTTTAAGATAACAGAATAAATATATTTTAATATTGGGAGAATTATTATGAAAGTAGCAGAAAAAGAATTAGTACCAAATTTACAAAAAGAAGAAAAAGATAATATACAAACAAAAACTAAAAAAAGAGATATTTCAATAGATTTAATTAGAGTTATAGCTTGTTTAACAGTTATAGGAACACATTTATGTCTGCAAGTTTTAAATGGATGTTACAATAGAATAGATTGGAGTAGGCTATTAGAAAAAAGCTTTTTAACAGATGGTGTGCCATTATTTTTTATGATTACAGGATTTTTTCTAGTAAATGGACGTAGTTATAAAAAAATATGGAAAAGTACAATAACTAAAATACTTATACCATCATTAGTTTTTGTAATTTTAACACAAATATTTTATTTGTTTATAGTAAATAAAGAAAGTTTTATGTACTGTATACGAAATTTAAGTTTAAACATAACGGGAATAATACAGGCTATTTTAAAAGCAGATGTTACATATTTAAATAGTACTTGTGCACATTTATGGTACATTTTTTCATATATAAAAATTATAATTTGGATACCAATATTATGGTTAGTATGTAAAGAAACAGATGAAGCAAAGCTTGCAAGAAAAATTATGCTTGGCCTCGGAATTGCAAATATCTTTTTAAAAGATATTCAAAGATTTGTAACTTTGCCAGTTATTGGGGAATTAAATTTATTAAATATTATTTGTAATGAAATAGTATATGTATTATTAGGATACGAGTTATTTGTACATAAAGATAAAATAAAAAGTAATAAAAAACTATGTATAGTGTCTTTAATAGGGGTTGTGATAATAAACTTTTTAAGATATAAAGTAGAAATGCAATATATGGTAAATAATTATTTAACAGATATTGTTGGCAGAGAAAACTTTATGGAATGGAGATACACAGGATTTAATATTATATCTGGATTATTTTTATTTATGTTTTTATATTCATTTGAACTAAAAAATGAAAAGTTAAATAAAATAATTTTATGGATGAGTGATAAAACTTTTGGTATTTATTTAATTCATTATTTAATTTTAGCAAAAATAGATTTATATAAATTTGAAAAAATAGAGAAATTTGTATTTGAATTATTATACTTAGCAATAGGACTTGTAGTAACTTTTATTCTTTCTGCAATAATAGTATATTTAATTCAAAAAATAAAAGAATTATTTTTTAAAGGAATAAAACTATTAAAACAATAATTCATAGAGGGGAAATAGTATGATTATATTGGCACAAATTATAGGACTAATTGCTTCTATAGTAATGATATTAGGAATACAAGTAAAAGAGAAAAAGTACATATGCTTAATATTTATAGTAGCAAAGATATTTTATGGAATTAACTTTGCTTTACTAAGTGCATATTCGGGAGCTATAAATCAAATAATAGGATTAGTTATTACAGTTGTTTCCTATATATATACAAAAAGAAACAAGAAAATTCCATTATGGATAAGTTCGGTGTTTATAATAATAACTTTAATTGGAGGATTTTTTACATATAGTAATATATATAGTTTATTAGCAATAGGTGCAGGTATAACATATGCCCTTATAGTAGCTTCTAATGATATGAAAACAATAAGAAAACTAAATCTAATACAAGCTTTATTATGGACAATATATGATTTAATAATAAGTGCATATACAGCTTCAATTTCATCTGTTTTTGTTTTTGTATCCACACTGATTGCAATATTTAGATATGATATATTAAAAAAAGACAAAATAAAATAAAAAAATGTATATTTTTTAAAAAACTTGTGATAAAATGTTTCAAAATAATATTGCTAAAAATATTTTATATAGGAGGACTAATTTATGGAATTAAAAAGATGTGCTCGTTGTGGTAAATTTTACGCATCAGATGTAGAAGTTTGCAAAGAATGTGAGAAAAAGGACTTGGCAGATTTAAGTAAATTGAAAGGATTTTTTGCAGAAAATTATATTAGTGGAGTTTCAAAAATGGAAATTTCTGCTTCAACAGGAATAAGTGCAAGAAATTTAAATAGATATTTAGGTTATGAAGAATTTAGTGGTATATACATAGCAGATACTGTTAATGGTGGACTAAATGGAGTAACTACATTAAATGAAATAGAAGATGAAACATTAACAGAAGGAAAAATTAGCTTATAATATGGAGGAAAATAAATGACAGATATAATAAAAGAACTAGAAGAAAGAGGATATATAGAACAATTAACACATGAAAAAGAAATACGAGAACTATTTCAAAAAGAAAGTGTTAGCTTTTATATAGGAATAGATCCAACTGCAAATAGTATGCATATAGGACATTTTGTAGCATTAATGGTTGCATCACGTATGCAAAAAGCAGGACATAGACCAATTATATTAATGGGTGGAGGAACAGCCACTATAGGTGATCCTTCAGGAAGAACAGATATGAGACAAATGCTTACAAGAGAAGAATTAGACTCAAATGTAGAAGCAATAAAAAAACAAGCAAAAAGATTTGTATCTTTCGAAGGAGAAAATGCTGCTATAATTGTAAATAATGCAGACTGGTTATTAGATTTAAAATATATAGATTTTATGAGAGAAATAGGAAGTAAATTTACATTAAGTAAGATGTTAGCTCAAGAATGTTATAAAACTAGATTAGAAACAGGTCTAACATTTTTTGAAATGGGATATTTATTACTTCAAAGTTATGACTTTTTATATTTACACGATAAATATAATTGTAAATTACAAATAGGTGGAAATGATCAATGGTCAAATATAATAGGAGGAGTTGAATTAATTAGAAAAATTGGTTCAGAGGACTCTTATGGTTTAACATTTAAACTTCTTACAACAGCAGAAGGTAAGAAAATGGGAAAAACTGCAAAAGGAGCTTTGTGGTTAAATCCAGAAAGAACATCTCCATATGAATTTTATCAATATTGGAGAAATATTGGTGATACAGAAGTAAGAAAAGTATTAAGCTTATTAACTTTTTTACCAATGCAAGAAGTAGACAGATTATCATCACTTAAAGATGAACAAATAAATGAAGCTAAAAAAATAGCAGCATATGAAATAACAAAATTAATTCATGGTGAAGCAGAAGCCATAAAAGCTAAAGAATCGGCAGAAGCTTTATTTGGAAATGGTGGAAATATAGAAAATATGCCATCAACTAAAATTGATGATGTAAATATTTCTATATTAGATGCAATAGTATTAACAGGAATTGCACCTTCAAAAGGTCAAGCAAAAACTCTAATAGCACAAGGTGGTATTGCATTGAATGATAGTAAAATAGAAGATATTGCATATAAATTAAGTGCTGAGGACTTTAAAGAAGGATATGCTATTTTGAAAAAAGGAAAGAAAATATTTCATAAATTAGAGAAATAATACAATTATTAAGGAGCAAGTTAAGCTCCTTTTTTGTTGTTTAATGTAACTTAATTGTAATAAAAATTTGCTTGACATTAATGTTAAACCAGTGATATATTTAATATTTAAACAGGGAGAAAAAAACGTAAATAACATAAGGAGGAGAATATGTTTAAAATATTAAGGAATTTAAAGAAAAAAGAAATTATTATAATTTTAATATCTTTTATTTTAATAGTAGGTCAAGTATGGTTAGAATTAAAAATGCCTGATTATATGTCTGAAATAACAATTCTTGTTCAGACAGAAGGCAGTCAAATGAGTGAGATAATTAAAAATGGAGCATATATGCTAGCATGTGCATTTGGAAGTTTAATATCAGCAGTTATAGTAGGATATTTAACATCAAATGTTTCAGCAACGTTTTCTATGCAATTAAGAAAAAGATTATTTGATAAAGTAGAAAATTTATCTACAAGCGAAGTAAAGAAATTCTCTACAAGTAGTTTAATAACAAGAACTACAAATGATATAACACAAATACAAATGTTAATAGCAATGGGAATGCAACTAATGATAAAATCTCCAATTACAGCAATTTGGGCTGTAACAAAAATACTAAATAAAAGCTGGCAATGGAGTACAATTACAGGAGTAGGAGTATTAATATTATTGTCAGTAATAATAACATTAATAGCAATAGTAATGCCTAGATTCAAAATAGTTCAGAAGCTAATAGATAAAATAAATGGAGTAACACGTGAAAATCTTACAGGAATAAGAGTAGTAAGAGCATTTAATGCAGAAGAATATCAAGAAAATAAATTTGAAGAAGTAAATACTAAATTAACAAATATGCAATTATTTAATCAAAAAGCTTTTGCAGTACTTTCACCAGTTATGTATTTAGTTATGTATTTTTTAACACTTTCTATTTATTTTGTAGGAGCATATTTAATAAGAGATGCTATGATGGCTGAAAAAATTATTTTATTTGGAGATATGGTAGTTTTTAGCTCTTATGCAATGCAGGTTATAATGTCTTTCTTAATGCTTGCAATGATATTTATGATGCTACCAAGAGCACAAGTTTCAGCAGAACGTATAAATGAAGTTTTAGATGAAGAAATAAGTGTAAAAGATGGAAATATTGCTAATCATAAAACTAATGAAAGAGGAACAGTAGAATTTAAAAACGTATCATTTAAATATCCAGATGCAGATGAATATTTGTTAAAAAATATATCATTTAAAGCTAATAAAGGAGATACAGTTGCATTTATAGGCTCTACAGGTTCAGGAAAATCTACATTAATAAATTTAGTTCCAAGATTTTATGATGCAACTGAAGGAGAAGTTTTAGTAGATGGAGTAAATGTAAAACAATATAAGCAAGAGTTTTTACATAATATAGTAGGATATATACCACAAAAAGCTGTAATGTTTAGTGCAAGTGTGCAAGAAAATGTTTCTTATGGGGATAATGGAAAAGGAACAATTTCTGATGAAAAAATAAAAAAAGCTATTGAAGTAGCTCAAGGAAAAGAATTTGTAGAAAAATTAGAAAATAAATACGATACTCACATCGCACAAGGCGGAACAAATCTGTCTGGAGGTCAAAAGCAAAGATTATCTATAGCAAGAGCAATAGCTAGAGATCCAGAAATATATATTTTTGATGATTCATTTTCAGCATTAGATTATAAAACAGATAGTAATTTAAGAAATGAATTGAAAAAATATACGAAAGATGCCACGAATTTAATAGTAGCCCAAAGAATAGGAACTATTATGACAGCAGATAAAATAATAGTTTTAGATGATGGAATATGTGTAGGTCAAGGAACACATAAAGAACTATTAGAAAATTGTGAAGTATATAAACAGATAGCTTTATCACAATTATCAGAAAAAGAATTAGAAATTGAAAAATAAAGTATTCTTCATTAGTACAGGAAGGAGAGGATTTATAAATGCCTAACGAAAATAAAGAAATTAGAAGAGGTCCGAGAAGAGAACCAGGAATGGGACCAGCACCAGCAGAAAAAGCTAAAGATTTTAAAAGAGCTGTTAGAAGATTATTAAAAGAATTGAATAAATTTAAAGTGCTTATAATATTAGCACTTGTGTTAGCAGTTTTAGGAGCAGTATTATCAATATCAGCACCAAACCAATTATCTAAATTAACAGACAAAATTTCAGAAGGATTAGTAGCTCCTATGGATATGGATGCTATAAAGAGAATATCAATGTTCATAGCAGGAATATATTTATGTAGTGCACTTTTTACTTATATAGAATCAATAGCTATGACTGATGTTGCAAATAAATTTGCTAAAAGTTTAAGAACAAGAATATCAACTAAAATAAATAAATTACCACTTAGATTTTTTGATAAGAACACAACAGGAGATATTTTATCTAGAGTAACAAATGACGTAGATACAATAGCACAAACAATGAACCAGTCTTTATCAACATTAGTTAGTGCAATAACATTATTTATTGGAACAATTATTATGATGTTTTATACTAATTGGATAATGGCAATAACAGCTATGATTTCTAGTTTGATTGGTTTTGTATTTATGTTTGGTGTACTTGGAAAATCACAAAAATATTTTGTAGCAAGACAAGAAGAATTAGGAAAATTAAATGGACATATAGAAGAAGTATATTCTGGATTAAATGTTGTAAAAACATATAACGGAAAAAAACAAGCAGATGAAAAATTTGATGAGTTAAATAAAAGAGTATATGAGGCTAATAGAAAAAGTCAATTTTTATCTGGTTTAATGCATCCAATGATGAATTTTATAGGTAATTTTGGATATGTAGCGGTATGTATAGTTGGTGCTATTCTTACAATGAATAATGTTATTTCTTTTGGAGTTATAGTGGCATTTATAACATATGTAAGATTATTTACATCTCCATTATCACAAATAGCACAAGCAATGACTTCTCTGCAGTCAACTGCAGCAGCTAGTGAGAGAGTATTTGAATTTATTGATGAAGAAGAAATGCCAAGTCAAGAAAATATAACAAAAGTATTGAAAAAAGAAGAAGTAAAAGGAAAAATAGATTTTGAAAATATAGTATTTCAGTATGATAATAATGACAAACCAACTATTAAAAATTTTAGTGCTGAAGCGAAACCAGGTCAAAAAATTGCAATAGTAGGACCTACAGGTGCAGGAAAAACTACTATAGTAAATTTAATTATGAAATTTTATGACATAAATTCAGGAGATATTAAAATAGATGGTATTTCTACAAAAGAATTGACAAGAGAAAATATTCATGAATTATTTACAATGGTATTACAAGATACATGGTTATTTGATGGAACAATAAAAGAAAATATAATTTACAATAATAAAAATATAAGTGATGAAAAAGTAAAAGAAGTATGCAAAACAGTAGGATTAGATCATTTTATTAGAACTCTACCACATGGATACGATTCAAAAATTTCAGATAATAACAGTGTATCTAGTGGACAAAGACAGCTACTTACAATAGCTAGAGGTATGATAGCAGATACACCATTTTTAATATTAGATGAAGCAACAAGTAATGTAGATACAAGAACAGAAGAATTAGTTCAAAAAGCAATGGATAAATTATCAGAAGGAAAAACATCATTCATAATTGCACATAGATTATCTACAATTAAAAATGCAGATTTAATATTGGTAATAAATGATGGAAATATTATAGAACAAGGAAATCACGAAGAACTTATAAAACAAAATGGATTTTATGCTGAACTTTATAATTCTCAATTTCAAAAAGCAGGGATAGTTGAAGAATAGCTTATAATATATTTTTTTATTGAAAAAATAATAGAT
>CATJZH010000122.1 GCA_949746285.1 uncultured Clostridia bacterium | reverse complement strand
GAATTAAACTATATATTGTTAAACAACAAATAAAAATAGGAGGTCTTTATATGAAAGATTATTTAGAAATTGAAAGCGTAAAAGCTTTAGAAGTTTTAGACTCAAGAGGAAATCCAACAGTACAAGTAGAAGTAGTAACAGAAGGTGGATTTAGTGGAGTAGCAATGGTACCATCAGGAGCATCAACAGGAAGTTTTGAAGCAGTAGAATTAAGAGATGGTGATTCATCAAGATATTTAGGAAAAGGAGTTTTAAAAGCCGTTGAAAATGTTAATACAATAATTAGAGAAAAAATCGTTGGTATGAATGTATATGACCAAGTTAAATTAGATAAAACATTAATAGATTTAGATGGAACAGATAATAAAGCAAAATTGGGAGCAAATGCAACTTTAGGTGTATCTTTAGCAGTAGCTAGAGCAGCAGCAGCTTCTTTAGGAATGGAATTATATCAATATATTGGAGGAACAAATGCAAAAGTATTACCAACTCCAATGATGAACATAATGAATGGTGGAAAACATGCTGATAGTACATTAAGTGTACAAGAATTTATGATTATGCCAGTTGGAGCAAAATCATTTACAGAATGTTTAAGAATGTGTTGTGAAATTTATCACAACTTAAAGAAAGTTTTAAAATCAAAAGGATTAGCAACAGGTGTAGGAGATGAAGGTGGATTTGCACCAAATGTTAAAGATGAAGATGAAGCATTATCTCTAATAATGGAAGCAATAGAAAAAGCTGGTTACAAACCGGGAGAAGAAGTTTGCTTAGCATTAGACGTAGCAGCTACAGAAATGTATGATGAAGCTAAAAAAATTGGAAAAGAAGGAATGTATCATTTCTGGAAAATAGGTGTAACAAAAAATACAGAAGAAATGGTTGCATTTTATGAAGATTTAGTTAATAGATATCCAATAATCTCAGTAGAAGATGGATTAGCAGAAGAAGATTGGGAATCATGGAAAAAGCTAACAGATAAATTAAAAAGTAAGATACAAATTGTAGGAGATGACTTATTTGTTACAAATATACAAAGATTACAAAAAGGTATAGATTTAGGAGTATCAAATTCTATATTAATAAAATTAAATCAAATAGGAACATTAACAGAAACATTAGATGCAATAGAGCTTGCTAAAAAGAATGGTATGACAGCAGTTGTTTCTCATAG
>CATJZH010000121.1 GCA_949746285.1 uncultured Clostridia bacterium | reverse complement strand
TCTAAGTTTTTCCATTTTACTTTAAGTCCTCCTTTCATTTTTTTTCTATTTTATTTTTGCACCACATTTTTTACAAACACGTACTTTTTCGCCTTTTTCTTCTATATATCCAATTCTTGTGGCTTTATTACATTTTGGACATACAACATTAGCTTTAGCACTATGTATAGCACATTCTACTGGTATGATGCCACCTTCTTCACCTTGTTTTCTTGGTTTAACATGTTTTTTTCTTACATTAACACCTTTAACAACTATTTTATTTGTTTTTGGCACTACACTTAAAACTTCTCCTGTTTTACCTTTATCATTTCCTGATAAAATTTTTACAGTATCACCTTTTTTAATTCTCAATTTTTTCACCTCTTTTTCTAATTTCAATGAAAATCTATAAAACCTCTGGAGCTAGAGATACAATTTTCATATAATCTTGATCTCTTAATTCTCTTGCTACTGGTCCAAATATACGTGTTCCTTTTGGTGTTTTATCATCACGAATAATAACAGCTGCATTTTCATCAAATTTTAAGTAAGAACCATCAGCTCTTCTGATTTCTTTTTTTGTTCTTACTACAACAGCTTTTACAACTTCACCTTTTTTAACAACGCCTCCTGGTGTAGCAGTTTTAACAGAAGCTATTATTACATCTCCAACTTCTGCAAATTTTCTATGTGAACCACCTAAACATCTGATACACATAATTTCTTTTGCACCAGTGTTATCAGCTACTTTTAATTTAGTTTGTTGCTGTACCATTATTTAGTTCCTCCTTATTTATTTTTATTAACAATAATCTATAATTATTGTTTTAGAGAAATTCTATTTTTTAACTGCTTTCTCTACAATTTCTACTACTCTAAATCTTTTATCTTTAGATAAAGGTCTAGTTTCCATAACTTTTACTTTATCTCCAGCTTGACAAGTGTTTTCTTCATCATGTGCTTTTAATTTATATGTTCTTTTAACTGTTTTTCCATAAACTTTATGACGTACACTGTCTTCTACTGCTACTACTATTGTTTTGTCCATTTTGTCTGATACTACTGT
>CATJZH010000120.1 GCA_949746285.1 uncultured Clostridia bacterium | reverse complement strand
GCATTGTTGTTTTTCCGACAACCTTGCTCTCCTGTTAGTGCTATAATTCTTGCTCCTTTTACAAGGAATTTTAATAATTCTATTGTTTCATCTTTTCCATCAAATTTAACTATTTGTTCTAGTGTAGCTCTCTTAACGTCGAACTTTCTTACGAAGAATGCCCATGTTTCGCACATGCTTGGTCTAACAACAACGACACGAGAACCGTCTTTCATTTCGTTAATTTTATAACCATTTGTATCAGATAACTGACCTGGGTTATTATATTTATAAATATTTTGACATACTCTTTTTAATTCTGCTTCTGTACCAAATGACAAGAATGCAAGTCTTATAGATTTACCTTGGAAGAATATCCATATTGCATCACAGGCTCTTGGTATTTTTGATTCCATCGCTTGTTTTAAATAATCTCCATCAGTTTGTGCTACTTGACTTAAAAATGATTCTGGAAGACCAGATGTACCACCAGAAACACCATCTATATTCATATCTCTTATTTCATCTATACTACTGAAACCTTTATATTTTTGGTATATTCTTTGTACTACTATTTGTAATTTATCATCAAAATCTAAATGGATTTGCTCTTTTTCATAAATATCATCAATTTCTTCATCTGTTATAACATAACAAGGTTTTGATTCACCATCTACGAATTTTAATCTAGCTAAATCGTATTTTTTTATAAGTTCTGTTAATGCTTCATAAGCAAAATTCTTTTTATATTCATGAATTAAAACATCAAATTTATCTTGTGCTGTAAGTAATGATGGTGTATCAAATGGTATAGCTTTTGATATATTTGTTTCATCTACTCCATACTCTTTTGATAATAAATCATATATTAATTCTTTAACATATTTTTTATCATTAACATCACCATAAGTACATCCTTTTAATGCTTTTTTCAATTCGTACTTTTTAGCTCTTCTTCTTTTTAATTCTTCTTCTGATAAACCAATATCGTAAAGGTTTATTTTTGTAATTTCGTCTAGTCTTTGTTTAACAAACTTAATCATTTTTTCTAATGTATAAGTTTTGTCATCAACTTCCATTCCATCTACTAATTCGTTTTTGTTTTTTCTAATCATATGAACAATGGCCGCTATTGCAACAACTACTACAACGAACATTAAAGCAAGATTTGTTATATTCATTAAAGGCTCCTCCCTTTAAAATTTTGTATTTTACAATTTATACTTTGTATTTTAGTTCTTCTAATTTCTTTATAATTTTTTGACAAGCATTCTCAACAGAATGTCTAAACATCGAATCTTTATCTGTTCCAGCAGATGCTAATCTATTTTTTAAGAAATAATTTGCAACCCCTGCTTCAGATGCTATTCTTACAAAAGCTGAGTTATAAGGAATTGAAGGAATTTCTCTTCTTTCTCCTACATATCTTGTAAGATTTTTTGCATTATACAACGCATTTTCATCAGCATTTGAAAGTAAAGGTATTATTTTATTTTTATCTAATATATCTTTATTTTCATCTAAAGTTGTTAAATATTCTTCTGCTTGTTTACGATTTTTAGTAAAGTTATAAACTACTAAATTAGATTCCGCAAGTAATAATTTTGTTGTTTCATATTTTAGTGTTTTTTCCATATCTACAAAAACCATATCATAATATTTATCAGCAGTTTTTACTAAGTCATTATAATGTATCAATGCTTTAGTAAATTCTTCTGGTGATTTAGTTTTTAATCCACATAAAACATCTAATCTATTATTGAAAACAACCCTAGTATAATTTTTTACAATTTCTGGTGTTGTTTTATTACTTGCTACTGCACTTAAAAGTCCTTCTGCTCCAGAAGATATATCCATTTTACCTTTATTTAATAATTTCGCTACATCTTTTTTATCATTTACTGTCCAAAAACATCTTTCCATTGTATCATCGTCAAATGTAGCATCTATTAATAATATTTTATAATTGTGTTCTATAGACATATGTGTCGCTATCGATGTAACAGACAATGTTTGTCCTGTTTCTTTTTTGCTACCACTCCAAAAACCTATTATCGCCATTTTCTTCCTCCAGACTAATTTTTCTCTAACATTTTTCCGGCCTTTTTAATATCGCCTTGCTTTGCACCACTTATTTCTTGGGCAATATATAATATTCCATCTATATACTGACTACTCAAACCTCTAACCTGAATTCTTTCAGACCTTTGGTTTACAAATATAGCACTTTGGTCTCCTTCTTCAAAAGGAAAGTATATTATATCTTCATTCCAAGTTATATTTAATCCTTTAGATAGATAATTTAGATATTGATCTTCTTCTGGTAACATATCTTTTGAGAAAAGCACTTTTTGAACTTGTACTTGTTCTTCCATTTTCTTAAATACTTGTAACCCTCTTCTTAAACAATATATATCAAAAGAAGTAACAAAGAATTTCTTATCTTCTGTTTTTAATCTAAAATTATAATATCCTTTATATGAATCTACATTTACTAATGCATAATCATAATCTAGTTTTGTTCCTTCATCTAATTGTGAATATTTTTTTATTTGTTCAAAACTTTCAAAACCTATTGCTATATCTACATTTTCAAAAGTTGTAATATACTGTTTGGCTGGTTTCATTGTAGGAATTATATATCTAGTCTTTTGTAGTGATGTTGCATCTATTATTAATACTTTTTTATTTAAAAAAGTTAATATTTTGGCAACATAAATCATCATATCTGCTTTGTCATAACTTCCTATAAAAGCAATTTTATCCATTAGTATTCAAACCTCCGTTTTTATCTTGAGTATCCAACATCCTCTGAACCTTCTAGAGATTCAACAAATTCTTGTCTTGCAGATCTTATTTTTTCAACTTCTTCAGAATTTCCTGCACTTACTAAAGATCCTTGATTTTCTGCATCTTTTTGTAACTCTGTTTCAAAATATGTTCTTCTAATATCTGCTGAATAATTAGACCATAATTTTTGTCTAGCTTCTTCTGTTATATTTGGATTTGCATTTATTAATGCTAATGTTGCTCCACTTACGTTGTATGTAGGAACTGGCTTATCTTGTAATCCTGGTTCTATGTATTGAATTGCATATAATTTTGAACCTGTAATACTATATGCTTCTACTATAGAGTTATTTAAAACTAATAATTCTTGTTCATCTAATTTTAACCATACAGATGTACTATTTGTTCCAAGAACTTTCTTTTTAGATAAAACTATAAAATCTTGACCATTTGGCATAGATAACCTAATGTCTATGTAATCTCCATTTACTAATTGTGATGGTAATACTATCATATTAAATTCTTGTATTCTTTCTGTATCTGCTATTTTATCATCAGTTTCTGTAATCATATCTTTTGTTACTATTGTTCCTGCTGGTACATCTATTTTCATTACCATTGATTTTTTTAGTTCATTTCCATCTTCATCTATTTTTGTTACTATTTCTCCACTGTTGTTTGTAAATTCAAAATCTGTCGCAGCTATAACATCAGCTGCATTTACAGTAGTTTGAACAGTTTCATTCTTGAAGTTTTCCATTGTTATTGATTCTCCAGATTTTAAATCTGATGATGCTACTAAAACTTGTTTTTGTAATGCTTCTATTTTAGCTTTTGCATCTTTTATTGATTTTATTTGAAATAATAGTACAAATACTACTACCGCCATTATAATTAATGCTACTAAAAATCCTACTAAAAATGAATTTCTAGCTCTTCTTTGCATCGGATTCATTGCCATAATAAGTTCCTCCCTTTATTTACATGAAATTATTTTATTCTGTTTTTTGAGATTTTTTTCTCACACCTTTTACTTTATTCTACAATAATTATCCTTCAAAATCAATAAATTCGCCTATTGTAACACAAACTTATTTTTTTTGTAACTTTAATGTTATATTAATTTATTATATATTTATTTATTGCCTCTAACACGCCTTCTGAATTATTGTCTGCAACAATTACATCTCCTATTTCTTTCATCTTTGGATTACTATTTCCCATTACTACACCAAGTCCAGCTTCTTCTATCATTTCTTTATCATTAAAATTATCTCCTATTGCCATTACTTCTTTTGGTCTTATATTTAACTTGTCTAATAAATATTGTATTGCTGTCCATTTATTGACATTTTCATTAGTTATTTCTGTATAATAATACTGTATATCTACATCATTTGTCCCATCTTTTATTTTTTTTCTAGACATATATGCAATTTCCAATACATCTATTCCTTGTATTTCTTTTAATCTTTTCATAATACTATTAAATATAAATTTTGATTCATCACAAACTGTGATTTTTAAAAATTTTTCTTTTCCCGACTGTTTTATATATTCTTCTATATTTTGTACAATATTTATATGTGTTCGTTTTTCTTCAACCTTTTTTATATTTTCTTTGTGATAAAATAAAATATTGTAATTTAATGAACTTGCTATAACTTCGTCTTCTGTATATACATTATAAAAAAAGCTATTTTCTTCGCACATTTTTGCAATATCTAAAACTTGCTGTTTAGTTAAAAATCTGTCATACAATATTTTTTGATTTTGGATATCATAAACTGCTGCACCATTTCCAGAAATTAAATAATTATCTACTCCAAGTTCAACAGCTAAACTTTCTGTTGAGCTAATTGGTCTTCCTGATGAAAGTACAATTTCTGTTCCATTTTCTTTTGCTTTTTTTAAGGCTTTTCTGGTATTTTCTGAAACTTCTCCATAAGAATTAAGTAGTGTTCCATCTAAATCTATAGCTACTAATTTATACATAAATCTTCTCCTTTTATATTATATCCGTTTCTCATTATATCATTAAAACTTTTTTTGACAACATTATTTTTATTAAAAAAATTTTACATAGTAAAAAGGCGAGAATCCTCCCGCCTTTTCTAATAGATTAAAGCTTTTAACTTATTTGTTAGCCATTTGGTTTTCAGCTTGTTCTATTAATTTTTTAACCATGTTACCACCGATTTTACCAGCGTCTCTAGCTGATATATTTCCGTTATAACCGTTTTTTAAATTAACTCCAACTTCACTAGCTACTTCATATTTGAATTTTTCTAATGAATCCATAGCTTCTGGAACTACGTTTTTATTACTTCTTGCCATTTTAAATTCACCTCCGAAATTAAATAGTGTTTTCTACTTTACTTTGTAAATTGCTTCACACTATTTTTTTATGAAAAACATTAAATATAAAAATACCTAATCATACATTATTTATATTATAAATATTCGAATGATTAAACATTTGAAAAATAATTCAATGTATTTTCAATATATATAATGTGTAATTTCATAAAATTTAAACAAGTAATTTTTGGAAAATTTAAAATAACTTTTTATGTAATTTTATGCTTCTGGTTCTACTAAACCATAATTGTTTGTATCTTTTAATTTGAAGATTACATTTACTTTTCCTGTATCTACATTTACGAAAGTATAAAAAATATTTCCTTTTCTTTCATTTAATTTTAACTTTGCATCTTCAACAGATATTGGTTTTAATTCATATGATATTGATTTTATTACTTCATCTTCTACTGGTTTCTCTTCTCCAATTCCATTTATATTCATTTGTTTTATTGAAGAATCTTTCATCATCTTTTCTCTTTTTGCTTTTGTTTTTCTTATTTGTCCTTCTAATATATCTATATCTTTATCTATAGAAGCATATAAATCTCTGTCTTCTGTAACTGCTTTATATGACATTCCTTTTACTGAAACATACATTTCTGCTATTTCTGTAGAAGCATTTTCTTTTTTGATTGTAACTGTTACATCAATATTTTCTTCTCCAAAGTATTTTTCTATTCTTGTTAATTTTTTCTCTGCATAATCTTTAATAGCTTCAGTAGCTTTCAATTCTTTTCCTGTTATTGTTATGTTCATAATAATCACTCCTTTTTGTTTTTTTGTAAAATCATTATATAAATAAATGCTCTAATTTGCAAGATATTTTTTTATTTTAAACACATGACAAAAGGGAAGCTTAATTATAACCGCTCCCCTTCTGCTTCTTTACTAACCTAATGCTATCTTGTCGAGATACATTGCATCCCTAAGCGCTGCTGTAAGCACTGCATCCATTTCTACCGCATCTGTATCAATTCTGCCTGTAAAATCTTTGCAAGCATGAACTTCCATGTGTGGTGGAAAATTCATGATTCGTTTTCTCACAACAAACCATTTCGGATCATCACTCGGATCTTTCCACACTGCCTCAACATCTACTTGCAGTTGATCCTCTGGTACAGAACTTGGTAGATTTTCATAAAGCTTAACCAGGATTTCTATTTTTAATGCTTCATTTAACTTCTTAATGTCTGCCATGTCTCATATCCTCCTCCTGATTTCATTATAAAATTATTTGCTGCTACAAGATACCAGTCCGTGTAACGCCTTATACATGGCATCATTAAGGACAAAATCTCTTTTCACATCACCAGTGTGAATATTCACACTGCAGTCCTGTAAAATGTACATTCTCGTTGAGTCTTCCTCCTCAATCAGAATCCATTTTACAGATTCAGGGATTTTTTTTCCAGCTTTCAAAATACCATCTACACAGTCAGGAACCTCCCCTGACACCAGATTAACGGTTACTCCGTTAGCCAGTCCTATTATAGAACGCTCTGCTAACTTTTTACCTGAAAAACTGGTATACACTTCCACCGAGATATTCTCCCGCCAATTCTGATATGACGCTACTGCTTTCATACTGTCTTACCTCCATTTTATAATATTTTACTAAAAAGCTAGTATTACTACCATTATACTCCATTTTACATAATATTGCAAATATGTTTAATTATCTTTATCAAAAGCTTTCATGTTAATTATTAAAATAATTTTTCAAGCTTATATTCCTTTTCCAATTTCTCATTTAAATATATATTAGCTATAAGTTCTAGTTCTTTTCTACAAGCTTCTGAAAGTTCAAAAGAAAATATTTTTTTTGAATCTGCTTTTATTATATATATTATTGCATTTCTTGTAGCATCACTCATTTCTATACAACTTGTATCTTGTTTAGCACATTCTGTACATTTAAATCCATTATCCTTTATACTAAAATAATTTAAATTGTCTTTTGCTTTGCAACAGCTGCATTCTCCTACATTTGGAGTAAATCCTAATATTTTAAGGATTCTCATTTTAAAAATAGAAGCTATAAATTCTAAGTCTTTATCTGTTTCTGAAATCATATATAATGTATTTAAAAATAATTTTAGTGTATTAAAAGAATTTTGATTTTCTGTTGTAACATCATTTATTATTTTAGTTATATATGATGCATATGTTAATTTATCTAAATCTGTTCTTATATTATAAAACATTTCTATTGTTTCACAAGAGTTCATTGTATATGTATCTGCAACTTTGAATAACATATATTCACCAAAACATAAAAATTGAGTACCGCTAAGAAGAAGACTTTTTGGTCTTCTTGATCCTTTAGCACTGCACCCAATTTTTCCTAAATTAGGGGTTAAGATTGTAAGCATTTTATCAAAATCCCCCATATTATTCTCTGCTATTATTATTCCATTTACTTTTATTTGCTTCATCTATCGTTACCTTCATATTTTCTTCTATATTTTTCATTTCTTTAAATTCTAAATACGAATTTATATCTCCTGTTTGTTTAAATGTATTCCACGCTAAATTTTTTATCATGTTTCTACTCTCCTTCTTGAATTTATCTTTTGTAATTTTCGAAGATTTTATACTTGTATTTATTTTAATTTAAATTTATTTACTATATTATCTTTTTCTTGCCAATCTTCTTTCACTTTAACCCAAACTTTTAAATTTACTTTTGAGTCAAGCATTTGTTCAATATCTTTTCTTGCACATGACGCAATTTTTTTTAAAAGATTTCCACCTTTCCCTATTATTATTCCTTTGTGTGATTCTCTAACACAATAAATTGTTGCATCTATATCATATATTTCCTCACCTTTAGTAGTATTTCTATTTTTAAATTTTTCTATTTCTACATATATTCCATGTGGCACTTCATCATTTAAAAATTTTAAAGCTTTTTCTCTAATTATTTCTTCTGAAATTTGTCTTACTGTTTGGTCTGTGTATTCTTCGTCTGAATAATATTTTGGTCCTTCTGGTAATAAGTTTACTAATTCTTGTATTATAGTTTCTACTCCATCTTTTTTTGTTGCAGATATTGGAATAACTGCTTCAAAATCATATTCTTTTCTATATAAATCTATAAGTTTTAAAAGTTTGTCTCTTTTAATCAAATCTATTTTGTTTATAATGAGTATGCAAGGCTTTCTACTTTCTACTATTTTATCTAATATTCTCCTATCTCCTCTACCAATCTCGTCAGAAGTTGCTTCTATTAAAAACAATATAACATCTACTTCTGAAAACATTGTAAAGGCTGTGCTTACCATAGTCTCTCCTAATTTTGTTTTTGGTTTATGTATTCCTGGAGTATCTGTAATTATTATTTGATAATTCTTATCATTTAGTATTGCCTTTATTGCTGTTCTTGTTGTTTGAACTTTGTTTGCTGTAATAGCAACTTTTTCTTTTACTAATGCATTTAGCAGTGTAGATTTTCCTACATTTGTTCTACCTACTAATGATACAAATCCTGATTTAAATCCTTCCATAATTTTCCTTTTCTTTATTTTTCTGAAATAGAAATGTTAGAATCAATAGGACATATATTTACCCATGTGTTTCCATCATTTACATTTATCTCATTTCCTTTTAAATCTACATATGTTGTTTGCTCAGTTCTATCTTTTTTTGTACATTTAATTTTTATTGCTCTTCCATTTGTTATATAATATCCATCTAATTCTCCAACTGTTACAACATCTTGCCTTCCTTTTTGCTCTTTATCTTTTAAAGTGTAATTTCTAGCAAAAGTTATTATTATGTTTTTAGTTGTTATATCTTCTTTTGAAACTTCATCTGTCATTTTTTTATTTTTTGAATATCTAGTATATCTTTTAGTTTCTGCAGTATATTCATATCTTACTTTATGTGAATCCGTGTATGGAATTGTTATTGTATTTGCTATAATTGAATCTTCAGTTTGTAAATTGATTTCTTGGTTTGTGTAATTTAAAACACTTTCTTTTTCTGATGTAATTTTGTATCCTCTATCTTTTGCAATTTTTAAAATACTACTTGTATTTGTATAAGCATTATGCGGAGCTTTTTTATGCTTTACTCTCCAATATAATGATGTATCTGTTCTAGGTTTTCCTGTATCATATATTTGTCCATTTATACTATTTATATTAAAAGCTTTCATATCTGCATCTGCTTGTGGACTCATTCCTAAATGTGCATATATTGCATCATTTTCCATTGCATAATCTAGAAAATAGTGTCTTGAACTTCTAATAGGTCCTACTAAGTCAGCTTCTACACCTTTAAATAATGCCATAAGTCTAGTTTCTCCGCCTTCAACTATTATTTCATATACCATATATGTAGAATTTATAGAAGCTTGTGGCTGAGCATTTTTATTATTGTCTATCATAAAAGCTATTGGTCTTTCATTTCCTTTAAATATATTTATATTTGTAACTTTATCTTCTTTTACTTCTTCTACTATTTCTTCATTTTGATTAGATAAATCTCCAACTTCTATTGGGGTTTGTTCAATTTTTTTGTTTACTTTAAAATAGTAAATTCCTACACTTAAAATTATTATTATAATTATTAATATTAAAATTTTTACCTTTTTATCCATAAATTTTTCTTCCTAAATAATTATTTTTATCTTTCGTTATAATCTTCATCTTTTTTCACTATAGTTCTCCTATTTTACTATATTTATACTACTTATATTATAATATTAAATATTTTGGGTAAAAAGATTAAAGTTCCAATTATAATAGATGCAATTGAAATAATTAAAACACTTCCTGCCGAAATATCTTTTACTATTTTTACTTT
>CATJZH010000119.1 GCA_949746285.1 uncultured Clostridia bacterium | reverse complement strand
ATTCAACAGAAGAAACAGCAAATTCTTCAATATCTGTTGTGCTTAATTCTAATTTCATATAGTTGTCCTTTCAAATTAATAATATATTTAGCAATTAAATCATATGTTTGCTAAAATTATAATATTTTTTATAGAAATAGTCAATATAATTAGATTTAAATTAACTGTCCCTCAATGTACTCATTTGGGGGACAAATTGTTAAATTTTTGGAAATTTTGAGAAAGTTTAAAAACGTCTAAAATGTTGATACTGTAAAAGATTTTTGATATTCGCATTCGGACTCTAACAATTTTAGTTCTTAAAAAATAAAAAATCGAGGAAATCCTACTCTTACAAAAGAAATAGAAGATTTCCTCGATACGCAATTGGAGGCGCCAGCCTGTTTTATCGTTTGAAATTACTTATATATCAATGTTTCTTTTCTGACTGGGAGACAGTGGGAGACAAAGTCTTATAACACTCATTAACTAATAATATAGAAAATAATTATGAAAGTAATACAAATAGAGATTTAATAGATTATATGATATAATGTAAAAATCTTAATATATAACGAAAGGAATTTATAATTGTGTTTAGAATTCAAGAATTAGATGACGCAAAATTTGAAGTATTTTGCAAAGATATATTAGAGTTTGAAACAGGTACAAAATTTAGAACTTATCGTAAAGGAAAGGACAGTGGAATAGATATAAGATGTATAATAAATGATTTAAATTGGATAGGACAATCAAAATTCTATACTTATAGTAATATTTCGACATTAAAAAGTACTTTAAAAAAAGAAAGAAAAAAATTAGATTTATTAAAACCAATAAGATATTTTTTACTAATATCTATGGAAATAACTCCTCATGATGAAGACGAAATTATTAAAATAATGAGTCCATATTTAAAAAAAGAAGATTTATACACGATTTCAGAAATTGATAGTATTTTTTATAATAATGATGAATTTTCTAAAACAGTGTATAATAGATATCCAGAAACAATTATGCCTTCCTTATCGGTTGCAAGTAAATTTTTATTTCCAGATATTGCTAAAAAAATGGAAGTAGAATTTGATAATATTGAAAAGATATATAAGAAGAATAATATTAATAATTCTATTAAAGAATATGTTTTTAATAAAATTTTAAATAATGATAAGGAAATTCAATTTAGTAATAAAGTTGATAGTTTTTTCTGCGCAGTTTGTGATTGGTGTTTATGTATGAACAAATTTCCTGTAAATCAAATATCTTCTTTTATTATTGAATTAGGTAGCAATGCAATTTTTAATAAAAGATGGGAAATTATTGAATATTTTTTTAAAGGGCAAATTGAAAAATGTCTACAAGAGATAGAACAAATATTAGTTAAATTTGATGATAAAAATAAAAATTGGGAATACATAGATTTACTAATAGATAAAAGATATATTGAAAGTATTTTAAATAATAAAGAACATAATTTAAAATATAATACTGCTTTTAAAGAACTACAGGAAACAGAAATAGAGATTTATAATCCAATTATTGATAGGAAATATAAAGAAATATATGAATTTATTAATAAAAGTATTATAAAGAAATCGAATAAAAGCATTAATTCATATGAAATATTTGATTCAACTTTTCATCAAGTATGTGAAAAAATACAAGAAATTGCGTATGATATTATTTTTACAGGTTCTATAGCACATTTAGTTGTTTTTAGAAAAAATGTTGCACATATATTATATTTATTATCAACTTATTATGAAAATGATGAAATGCTATATTCTTTGTATGTACAAAATACCATTGTTTCTGGATATATTAGCGACTTTAAGAAAATTTTTATAAAAAATAGCAATTGTTTAAATAATTTAGTAGAAAATACATGGGATAAAATCCAAAAATCAGTACTAGTATATGATAAAGAGAATGTTGAAATTGTTTTTTCACAATATATGTTTAAAAAATCTAATAAGGAATTAAAAAAAATAATTCAAAAAAAGATTATTGGATATTATAAAGATTTCATTGTGGAAGCGAATTATATAAAACAAGAACTTATATTAAATTATATCAGTAACAATATAGATGAAATAAATATTGAAAAATTTATAAACTTAATATCTAATACTGTGAGCAAATATCATAATAAAAAAATTAATGAACTAGTTTGTAATATTTTTAGAAACTTTAAATATAAAAAAAGTTTAAAAAACTATATATATAAATTTAATATTATATTAGAATATGCAAAAATGAATAAAATTCAAGATGTTTATCTATTTTTAAACTTAAAAAAGGTATTAAATGAAAAATACGAAAATTATGATAATGATATTTTAATAATATTAGAAGAAGATTTGAAAGTTATTTATAAAGATTGTATAGGATATGATGTTAACTTTTTAGATTATTTAAAATGTGGACTAGATATATTAGAAAAAAAAGAAACTTTTTTAGGCAACTTTTATTTAACTAATTTAGTTTATGGAATTAATAAACTAAATAAAGATGAAGATAAAATATATGTAATAAATAAATATTGTGAAATAATGAGAAATATTTTGCAAAAAAACAATATAGAGTTAGATACAAAAATAAATTTAATTAGAAAATTCTTTAAAATTATAATTTCATTTAAAACTCTAGACTTTAATTTTAGAGAAGTATTTAAATGGATAGATGAGAATAAAGATGCTATAAGTAAATATGAAACAGATTTTTTTTGTTGTGAAGAGTATTTTGAAATACTAAATTTATATTTAATAGTTATTGCATATATTGTAGATGAAAATAAAAATTCAAATAAATTAAGTTTTCAATTTATTAGAATTTATAATAAAGAAAAAGTATTAATGTCAGAAGTACTTGAAGTGTTAATTAATGTAATAAAATTAGATATAAAATTAGATTTAAAACTAATTATATTAAATATCATAAATAATATTAATAATACCGAACTGCAGGATTTAATTATATATATATGTGCTATTTCCTATAATAGGTATAAAACTTTTTATAAGGAATTGTTTGATAATATAAGCATAAATATAACAGATAATACACAAAAAATGTTACTTAGGTTTAATAAATATAAATTGTGTAAAATACTAAGAAAAAGATTAAATATATAATAGATTACATATAAGAAATTAATTAATGAAAATGAAAACAAACTATTTAATAGAACTATTAAAAAATAAAAAAAACTGGCACTTTCAAGCGCCAGGTCGAAGTCGGGAGAGCGGAAACCATGTTGTCAAGTTACAGATAATTGGGTGTTATTCGATGTCCACCTACGTGTGGATATGGGCTGAACGTGCTCTGATGGAGATTTGATCTCCTTCTGATGCCGCTAGTCAGACTTGATATCTGTAATCGGTTCATATCAACAAATATTTTTACTTTGGGAGACATTGGGAGACAAAATCCCAAGCTCCCTTTTATTTTTTATCACAAAATAATTTTATCAGTTATTTTGTGACAATTCACATTGAATTTATGTATTGATTTAATATTAATTATTTTTTTCTACTAAAAAACAAGAACCATCTTCATTCATTTTTATATCAAATCCCTTATCATTAACAGCTTTGGTAGTAAAATATAAGTGTTCATTACTATTTAAAAGTAAATTATAATACTTTATGCAAAAAAACATAGATATTCCCAAGGCAATTACTAAAAAAACTATTATAATTAATAATATTTTATTCAATTTATTCATAATAATATTTCCTCCTTTTTATTAACTATATATATTATATAAATATTGATTATATTTTGTCAAGCAAAAGTGCCAACAGCAATGCTACTGTTGGCACGAAATAAGGTGGTAAGTACCGCCTTATTTTTGATGCTACATCTGACAGATGGACACTTTAAACTATACGTTAACAGAAAATCAAAATGTGTTCAGTATTAGTCGGCAGGTTCATCAGTTTTTAGAGCATACACAACGCCCCTATAGTTTGATGATGACACTTTTACCTGTATATAATACACATCCGACCCACATCTATAAACTCTGCTTCCTAAGCCGGGACAAGAGCTGTTTTGAGACCACAACTCAGTTTTTCCGTCCTTACCAAGCATTCTCACATCAATTCTGCCACCGGTACTCAACTGCCCTGTTATTTTTACATTACAGCCGAAGCCTTCTGTATCAGAAGCAATTGTTCGCCAATTCGTGCTCACGTTAAAACTGTCGAAAGACTCGCCGGCATAGGCGACTACTGATGTCCCCAGTATGCATACGAATAATGCTAAAACCAAAGTGGTTACCTTAAATGTTTTTTTCATGTAAATACTCCTTTCGTAAAAAAGCATTCACATCCGCCAGAAGTAACAACATTGTTCGGTTATCACTGAAAAAGAAATTGCAACTTTACAGTTTTAACCGTTTTCAAATATTTCCACAAAGGAACTATGAAAATATCTTGCGAATTATATCACAATAATCATTTAATTGTCAATAGTATTCAAATTAATAATACAAATTGCTTATGTTATTAAATATTTGCTATATAACATATTAAATCCTCTATAAGATTTTTTGAAGTTTTGTAATTATCATTATATTCATAATTAAAAATATTTTTATAATTATTTTCAAATTTTTTTGAAGAATTATAAATACAGTCATTAACTGCTTGCTTAACAGAAGTAATACTTTTTTTATATTTTTTAGCAATAGCAATATAATAATTGTTTAAATTTAAAATTTCTGATTCGCATTTTATTTCACTTAAAACAATAATCTTTATGTAATTTGCACCATTGGTTTTGTAGGAGATACCTAGAGTTTTTAAAATATTAAAAATAATAGAATTATATTTATTTAAAGATTTGTCTTTATATTGATTATATAATTCCATTATTCTAACCTCCTTAACATATTTTTATAATTAAAAGTGATTACAATAATATTATACGAAGATTATGTAAACATATCAAATTTTAAAATGTGCATATTTACACATATTTGTGTACTAAATACACAAATATTAAAGAATATTTATAGGTTAATTATAAAAATTAACTAATTGCAATAGTTTTATGAATTAATAATTAATTATGTGAAAATTTTACACAAAAATAAACCATAGGAGCAGATGAACAACCCTATGGTTTTAAAATTCTAGAGCTTAATCTCTAAAATTCATGTAAGCTAAAATGTGCAAGCAAATTAACTTACAAATATATTATACTATAAATTTAAATGAATTTCAAATATAGTAAATGATAAAGGGGGAAAGTCCTTCCCCCAAAATTCCAGAATAGTGTTAATCTGGAAATCCTTTTTCCACTTGTGGTTTCATCTGCTTAATTCCCTATATATAAATTCAAATAAAAATTAATCACATATTATATGGAATTTAACAGACGTTAGAATTTCATATAAACAATCCAGCTCTTGCACGCTGGTGATTGTAGTGACCATCAGCGGTGCTGAAGTAATGGATTGTTTAATTAAGATAACTACCATTCTAATATTTATTTGTAAATATATTATACCATATTTTGACTTATAAATCAATTTTGCCAGTAGTATCAAGCCTTTTGAACTGTGAAAATTTGAAATAAATATTGAAAAATGATATAATTAATATAGAGTTTATTAAGGAGAAAGCCTATGTATAAATTTGATAAATACGATTTTGGAAAAAGACTAAAAGTTTTTAGAAAAAGTCAGGGATTAACCCAAAATGAATTTGCAGATAAATTAGGTGTTGAAAGAAGTAATATAAGTAGATATGAAAATGGTGAAACTTTACCTAGCATAGAAACGTTTTTAGAAATGTGTAATATATTAAATATAGATATTGAAAATATTATTAAATATATTGAAGAAGAAAAGAATATTAATATAGAAAATCCATTTAATATTGATACTGTGTATGTTTATTACATTAGTAGTAGCAACAAAAGTAGAAAGGCTAAATTTAGATTTGATATAATACAGAAAAAAGATAAGTTAGAGGTTCAATGGGTTAGTACAAATAATAACACTATATATATGACTGGGGAGTTAATTTCTAATGATGATGTTGCTTTCTTTTTATTTAAAAATTATGAGCCTAATAATCCACAATTAGAAAGAACAGAAATTATAATAAATTTAAGATATAGTTCAGACGGAATTTATATGGGAACATTAAATGGAAATGCAGATGGTTACAAACAAGTAACTAAAAAAATAATGTTATCAAAAAAAGATTTAGAATTTACAGACGAAATGCTAGAACGATTAAAAATCTCTGATAAAGAATATGAAAACATGAAAAAAGACTGGTGTTGGTATGTAGATACTAAAAATAAAACAGATTTTTTTAGTGAATAAGTAAATAGTTAATTTTATTAGATTTAATCAGTAGAAGAAAATTCAAAATATGAGTTTTCTTCTTTTTTTATTTTGCCATTTCGGCTGTGAGAGTAAGAATATTTAAAAAAATCCTTACCTTTTCTAAATAATGCTAATTAATACTATTTATTTTTCATTATGGATTTAAAAAATTGTATCATTAAATTAGGCTTAAGCAAAACTGATTATCGGTAATCAAAATATTAAAAGGAGATTTTATGAAGTATTTTGATGAAACAACTACAGAAAATGTAATAAGTCTTGATGATAAAAGAAATCAAGAACTAATTGAAAATCAAATTTATCAAGACTATTTAAGAACTAATGAAAATGTTTGTAAGCAAAACTCTTTTGAAAATAAACATTTAGAAAAAGCATTTACTAATAAGACATATCGTAAAGCAATGAAAAATATTCCTCAAGATGAAAAAGATGTTCTTTACTTTTATGTTGTAGAGTGTAAATCCTTAAATGATGTTTGCAGAGAATTAAACAAATCTAAATGTGAAGTATTGAGATTAAAGAAACTAGCTGTAAAACATTTTAAAAACAATTTAGGCAAATATAAAAACACTAATAAAAAGAACGGTGGTGTTGTAAATGAGTAAAGATTTAAAAATATTAGTAAAAAGAGTTGGAGAAAAAGCAAGTATTGAAACAATTAAAGATACATTAGAGGCAAAACAAAAAATTGTAAATGGACTAATAGAAGCAGTTTCATTTAATGATGATGTTTTACTAATATGTAATGAAGAAGGAAAAATATATAATATGCCACCAAACTTAATATTTGATAATGACATTATTGCAGGAGACTGTTTCTTTGTTGGAGATGACTATAAAAATAGTGGATTTAAAAGTTTAACAAATGAACAAATTAAAGAAATTGAAGAAGTAATTAAAGACAAAAGTGTTTACTATTCTCCCCTAAATTTAGAAAAAAACATAGATGAAAAGGAAAGATAGTAATGAATAATAGTATATTTATCATTTATAAAAAAGTTGGCAAAATTCCTTTAATCAAAAAAGTACAAGACAATATTAATACATATACAGATTTACTAGGAGATAATCTAGCTATTTTACCATATAAAGACATACTAATTATTCACAAAAAAGATAATGACAGATTACGCCCTAATATACATATCAATGAATATATGAAACTTGGAATATCTGTAAAGGGAGATATTATCGTTGTAGGTGCAGGAAACAAATGCTTTAAATCTCTAACCAAAAAACAAATTTTAGAATATAGAGATTTTCTTATTAAAGAGAGTTTTAAATATTCACATTTTGATAAAAAAGGCAGATATATTTCGACTAAGCAATTAAAGGAAAAACGAAAAACAGAGCAAAACTTAAAAAAGAATTTAAGATATTATTCTTCAAACTTTAACAATAAAAATACAAATGATATTAGTATAAATCTTACACTATCTATGATACTGAAAATGCAAAATGCAATAATACAATTTATACAGGAATATACGAAAAAATATTAATTATAAGGAGTAATAAAATGAGTAATAAAGCTGAAGAAAAAAATATATCTAGTAATTCTACAGGAAGAAAAATAGAACAAGTCGCAGAAAAATTAATTATGGAAGAATTACTTAATGCAAATGACTTTAGCATACTTTTAGAGGCTACTCAAAAAGAATTTGAAAGAACATTTGGTATTTCAGCTAAAAATAATGAAACAGATTTTGAAAAATAGCTTAAGGAAATGTTTGAAAAACCATTAAAGGTGTTTCAATGTGTGTTAGTTTCATAGATCTACTTTCTATAGAAACTAACGCACAAGTAAAATATTATTTATGACTTTCTATAGAAAGTTAATAAATAATATAAAAGGGGTTATTAGGGGACTCCCTAATCACACAGGAACTCTGCTGAGTTTCTAGTGTGTTAGAAACTCAAAATAGTTTTGCATAGTTTCTGCAAAGCAATGTAGTTATTATCAAGTAAAACTACGAAGATATGCTCGAATAAAAGAAAAATTAAGGAGAAATAAATATATGAAAAAAAGTAAATTATTAAAATTATTTCAAAAAGGAACAATAACTTTAGATGAATACAGAAGTAAGCTAGAAGAATATAAAAGAAAAAATGGCGAAATAATTGACTTAGATATAGCTTTTGAAGATAAACTAGAAAAAGAATTTATAGATTATTGTAATAGACTTTTAAAAAAAGATAAAAATACAATAATTAATAGTGCTTATGAAAAAATTGTAAAAGAAGAAATAAAGGACGAATTAAAAAATATGGACTTACACGATAAAGAAAAAGAATGTATGTTACTACAAGAAGATTTGCTAAATGAGTTTTATCACGACTGGTTAGACTGTGATACACCTCTTGGAGAGTCTTTAAGAGATAATTTGCAAGAGTCTATTGCAGTTTTAACAAGATATTACAAAAATAAAAATAATGAAACTAAAGAAAGATAGGTAATTAAATATGAGTTATGCCATTATAAGAAATGCTAACTATAAAAAAGATAATTTGGCAGGACTATATAAGCATAATGAAAGAAAAAATATTAATTACTCAAACAAAGATATAAATAAAAGTAACTCAATTAAAAATTATTCTTTAAAAAAATGTAATACAAGTTATTTGAATGCTTTTAAAACACTACAAAATCAATATGACTTAAAAGGAAGAATAATAAGTACAACAAATATACTTTGTGAATTTGTAATAACATCTGATAAAGAGTTTTTTGAAAAAATTGGAGAAATAGAAACTTTAAGATATTTTAAAACAGCTTATAAATTCGTAGCCAATTATCAAAATTTAGGAGAAGAATTTATTGTATCTTCTAAAATACATTTGGACGAAACAACTCCACACATGCACATAGTTTTTGTACCAGTTGTCCACAAAGTAGATACAAAAAGTGGAAAACAAGTTAGTAAAGTTGCTTGTAGTGAATATTGGAAAGGAAAGGACAGTTATAAAAAACTTCAAAATAATTTTTATAGCTATATGACAAGAGCGGGTTTTAACTTAGAAAGAGGCTTAACAGGTAATACACATATTGAAACGGACAAGCTAAAGAAACTTACTAACTATGAAGTACAAAAATATGAAATGCAGAGTATTAATTTAGAACAAGAAAAAGAAATATCAGATACAAAAGAATTAAATCAGGAATACAAAAGAGTAATAAGGAGATTTAATACTCTAGCCAAACAATATACAAGAATAAAGAATTTAACTGACAATACAACAGAAAAACTTGAAGATATAGAAATTGAATATCATAATATAAAATTCGAGAATTCAAAACTAAAGAAAGAAAATAAAAGCTTAAAGAATTATATACATAAAAGTATAGAGTGGGCTTCTTTAGTATTAAATTTTTCCTTTGAAAGAGTAAATCGATTAATAAATGATTTTATTGAGAGAAAGGAAAAAGAAAAAAATGAACGAGAATATAGAAATAAATCAAGCAAAAGATAAAACTTTAACAATAGAAGAACTGCTAGTAAAAGAAGCAATAAAAAATATTGGTAATCCTTTTCAAAATCTTACTGTAAAAGATGTAGCAAAAGATTTAAAAATGGGTGAAAACCTAACAAATAAACTATTTAAAAGAGCTGATTTTCCTTCTGTTAATATAGGAAAACAAAAAACAGTTACTTTACTTGCATATCTACTTTGGAAAATGAAAAAGCAAGAAAATATCGAAGTAGGAAATAAAAAAGATGAGTAGCAAAAAATATGATGATGTTTCTGTTTACTTTGATAAGGAAAGAAATAGATACGATATAAAAGTAACTATTGAAAATGGCAAAAAAAGAAAAACTGTACATGGAAAAACAGAAGAAGAAGCAGTATTAAAAGCTAGGCAATTATTATATAGTACAAAAGATGAAGATTTTATGATTTATAGAGGTATGCCACTTATTGAATTAGTAAAATATAATTTTGAAAGGAGAGATGAGGCAGGAAAGATAGGCGATGCGCAGTATAATAGAACAATATATGTAATTAAACAAATAGAAAACTCTAAAATAGGCTCTAAAAATGTTATAGATATAACAGAGAAAGAATATCAAGAATTTTTTAATGAAATAGCTAAAAAATATGCTGATTCTTCGCTTGATAAGTGTTATTCTGAAATTAGCCAAGCTTTAAAATATGCTAAAAGAAAAAAGATAATTAAAGAGAATGTGCTAGAAGATATTATTAAACCTAAAAGCAAAATATCTACTAAAAAAATTAAAGCTTTAAAAATTAAAGAACAGAAAATCTTAACAGATTATTTGCTAGGTCTTACAGTAGAAGATTATGAGTATAAAAATGTTTTTTTAATCCAAATGTATATGGGATTAAGAATAGGAGAAGTACTAACATTAAAAAATAATGATATTGACCTAGATAGAAGAACAATACATATTCAGAGAACATTAACAGAAAATAGAGAACGGAAAAAGAGTTATAGGTGAAGTACCTAAAACAGATGCAGGAAATAGGATTATTCCAATTCCAAATATAATTTATGAGTATGTAAAAGAACAAAAAGAAATATCAAAAACACATAGAGAAGAATTACTATTTACTAATGGAGAAAAATTAGTTTCACATACTTCTATGAATAGTCAGTTGCAAAGAAGATTAATGAATTTAGGAATATACGAAAAAGGATTATCAACTCATAGTTTAAGACATACATTTGCAACAAGATGTATTGAAAGTGGTATGCAAGCAATAGTATTAAGTAAATTATTAGGACATTCGGATGTTAGAATAACATTAAATACCTATGTCACAGTATTTAACGAGTATCAAACAAAAGCCTCTCAAAATGTAGAATTGTATTATAAAGATATTGATTTGCTAAAAGAAAATATAAATAATACTTATAATGAAATTACTAAAGATGAAAACATGCAACCTATGGGGAAAATTATACAATTTCCTCAAATAGCTATGAATGATTATTTTGATAGATAATAAAAGAACTACCTTCTAGTAATTTAGAGGGTAGTTTTTTATAATATTTTAAAAATTATTTAAATGATATATTGGAAAATTTTTAAAATTCTCTTGTTCTACTGAAGATAGTTGTTTGAAATATCTATTAAAATCAGATTTATTTTCTAATAGTAGAGATATAGCGACTTGAACAAATGGATCTTTATTATTATTTTTTATCAAATATATTTTATCTAATTCATCATCTGATAAGGCTCGCATTCTTTTTACTATTTGAAAAGTGTTAATGCTGTCTATATCTGTACAAAAATTAACTGTATTTAATTTATTTAAATCATAAGATAAATTAAGTAAATCGACTCTAGAAGGATTTTTATCAAAGGCATTTAATAAATTTAGAACAAAAGCTCTTATGTAATCACAAGTAGTTTCCTTGCTTATGTCTACAGTATTAAAACTTTCTTTTACTATATTTGCATTAAAGTTAGATGCTGTTAATAAGTCAGATTCAGTTAGATTGATATAAGGACTCATTGTTTCCTGATTTTTATT
>CATJZH010000118.1 GCA_949746285.1 uncultured Clostridia bacterium | reverse complement strand
ATTTAAAGAATTACAAAATAAATTTGATGAAGAAATAAAAGATGAAAAAGAAAAAGTAATTTCTGCAGGTGGTTTAAAAATTATTGGTACAGAAAGACACGAATCAAGAAGAATCGATAACCAGTTGCGTGGACGTAGTGGTCGTCAAGGAGATCCTGGTGAAACAAGATTTTATTTAGGATTAGATGATAACCTTTTAAAAATTTTTGGTGGAGACATGATAACAAGAATTTTTGAAAAAGGAAATCTTCCAGAAGATATGCCAATAGAGGTAAAACTTATCTCTAAAACAATAGAAAATGCCCAAAGCAAGGTAGAAGGTAGAAACTTTTCTATTAGAAAACATATTTTAAGTTATGATGATGTTATGAATATTCAAAGAGATATTATATATTCTCAAAGAAGAAGTGTTTTAGATGGAAATAATATAAGAGACAATATAGTAGATATGATAGAATCTGCTTGTGAAATGATTGTAGATACTTATAGACAAGAAATAGATGATGGAAAAGTTAATAAAGAAGCTTTATTAAATGAAATTAAAACTGGCTTAAATATAGGTGAAGTAGAAGCTTTAAATGATGATAAATTAAGTAGTAATAAAATATTAGAAGAATTAAAATCTAAAACAATTGCAAATTATGAAGCAAAAGAGAAAGAATTTGGAGACAATATAAGAGAACTAGAAAGAGTTGTTTTATTAAAAGTTGTAGATACAAAATGGATGGATCATATAGATAGTATGGATGAATTAAAAAATGGTATAGGACTTCGTGCATATGGTCAAAAAGACCCAGTTGTTCAATATAGATTTGAAGGGGGAGAGATGTTTGATGAAATGATAGCACAAATTAAGCTAGAAGTAGCTAAAATTATGCTTCATGTAGTAAAAACAAATACTCCTGTACAAAGAGCAAATACAGCAAATATAACAAATGCTGGTTTCGATAATTCAGCTATATCTAATATGAATGTTGAAAGTGAAAATACTGTTCCTAAAACTAATAAAACTGAAAAAGCTCAGCCTATTGTAAATGATGGACCTAAAGTTGGAAGAAATGATTCTTGTCCTTGTGGTTCTGGCAAAAAGTATAAGAACTGTTGTGGAAGAAATCAGTAATATCAATACTTTCAGAGATTAAACAAGTAGACATAAATATGAAAACATACCAAATTGTTTGCATTTTGTTTGCAAAATGTTTTCATAGTTTGAAGTAAAATCTTTGAAGTGCTTGAAATTAAAGGATTATGTGATTGCAAACAAAGTGAAAATAAAATATAGAAATGTTATCATTCGTGGTAGCATTTCTTTT
>CATJZH010000117.1 GCA_949746285.1 uncultured Clostridia bacterium | reverse complement strand
TTTTTATTAGAATTTAAGTAGTTTGAGGTACTTATTTTACCCAATTTTTACCCAATTCTACATAATGGTGCTCAAAAACAGCATTATTGTAAACTGTTTCAAGACAACAAAAAATCACTAAAACCGTTATAGTTCTAGTGATTTAGGCTTGGTTGCGAGGGTAAGACTCGAACTTACGACCTTCGGGTTATGAGCACAGTTCATAAAAAACTTAATAACTAATACTATTGAAATTTTTCATAGAATATTTTATAGACTTTATCATATACTATTAAAGAAATTCATTATTGCCATTTGTAGTGAAACAAAATTCATAAAAAAACAGTTGACAAAGTCAATTTTGAGTAGTATAATTAAGTTCGTTAAATATCGCGGGGTGGAGCAGTTGGCAGCTCGTTGGGCTCATAACCCAAAGGTCGCAAGTTCGAGTCTTGCCCCCGCAACCAGTATTATCAAGTATTTACTATTTCTAGTAAGTACTTTTTTAATACCTATAACATACGAATACATTAGATTTCACAACCTATCTTATAATTTATAAAAACAAACAATTTAAAATATTCTCTAATAAGCATATGGTACTATACTTAATTATACATTTTCGCCTATCCGTGTAGTTGCGCGTATATTTATTTTATATTTTTAATATACTACAAATAAAAAGGAGAATAATATGACATTTACAGATGCAATATCTGCTAGGATATTAGAATTATTAGAAATAAAAAACACAAATGTAAGTAAATTAGCAATAAAGGCTGGTATAAATGAATCTACCATTCGTAGTGTATTAAGCAATTCTACCAAATGTCCTAAAGTAACAACAATACGTTTCATTTGTATTGGTTTTGATATGTCAATTTCCGAATTCTTTAATTCAGAAATTTTTAAAGAAGATAATTTACTAGACGAATAAAATTATCTTTACTTTTTATTCATAAAAACTAAAGTACTAAAACACCTTTTTAGTTGCATAAAATTCATAAAATAAAGGAACTACAAACCTGTAGTTCCTTTATAATTTATTTTTCAGAATGTTTATCATTTTTAGATATTTTTGAAACTTTAACTGTACTAGCATATTGAATTCCATTTATCATAATTACAAATATAATAATACTTACTGCTGACATTGGAACTATGTCTCCAGTACCTGGTACTATTGAAACTCTGCTTACAGTGTTATTGTTAGGTACATCACCATTTCCTGTTGTTACTTGTGAATTTACTGCTGAATTTCCTTGGTTACTATTATTGTTTCCATTATTATTTTTATCTGTATTTGTATTATTTGGCTTATCCGATGTTCCTGGTTTATCTGAGCCTGCATTTCCAGTATCTTTTTCATAATATAATCTTAATGTTAATGTTGTTTCAATTGTCCCATCTTCTTTTTCTACTAACTGCATTGTTCCTTCAAGATTTTCAGGTTTTTCTACTAATTTGAATCCCTCTATTGCCTTTTCTTCAATCTTATAAGTATCACCTTCATGTCCATCTATTACCAAATCTTGTATTATCTTTTCATTTGTTGTTTTATTTATGTATTCTACTATTACTTTAGTCTTTCTTATATAATAGAATTTTACTTCTTTTACAATTTCTGTCATTGTTCCTTCTGCATTGTCTGGTAATTTAGTATCTACTAAATCATATCCTTCTATTGCTTTAGGTTCAATTTTATATGGGTCTCCTTCTTTTCCTTTATGTATTTCCTCTGATAATACTTTATCTGTATTTATATCAATGTGTTTTTCTATTACTTCAGCAGGTATTTTCTTGTAATAATATGTTACTTTTATTTCATCTTTTCCAAATGTTCCTGACTCATTTTTTGCAACTTCTGCTACTTTATATCCTGTTACATCCTTTTGCTCTGCTTTATAACTATCTCCCTCATGTCCATCTATTATTACATCCTCTGCTATTTTTTCATTTGTTTCTCTATCAATAAATTCTACTATTATTTTTGACTTTCTTACATAATAATATTTTACTTCAATTACATTTGTTGTCATTGTTCCTTTATTATTATCTGGTAATTTACTTTCTACTAAATCATATCCCTCAAATGTCTTACTTGATATTGAATATGCATCTCCTGCATTTCCTTTATGTGTTTCACTATGTAACACATAATTTGAGTTTATATCTATATGTTTTTCAATTACACCATTTGATACTTGTGCATAATAGAATATTACTGTTATAGGTGTTTCTGTCATTGTTCCTTCTGCATTACTTGGTCTTTCCACTAGTACATATCCTGGTATATCTTGTCTTCTTAGATTATATTCTTTTCCTTGATATCCATTTATTGTTTCTGTAGTTAACAATTCTTTATTAGTATTTTTCTCTAAATACTTTACTGTTACTGTTGTAGCTTTTGCATAATAGTATACTTTTCTCTGTTCCTGTTCTGTAAATATACCTGTTGATGATGGTTTTTCTACCAATACATATCCTGGTATTTCTTTTTCTTGTGATGTTATGTCATATTCTTCACCTAAACATCCAGATACATCTACTGAATCTAAAATTGGTTTTCCTGTTGCTTGATCTATAAATTCTATTACTACTTTTTTGTCTTTCTTTTCATAATATATTCTTATTACTTCACCATCATTTATCTCTGTTGGTATTACTTCTGGTACACTTCTTGCAAATGCATAATCTTCATATTTATTTTCTTTATTTATTTTGCTAATATCTACAGTTGTCTTACTTGGTTTTAGTACTTGAACTTTATCTGTTATATTTTCTGTATCATTTTCTTGTTTTACATTATCTTTATAATATTCAACTCTGTATGTTACATCTTTTGTTTGTGTTTCATCTACAATATAATCAGCTTCTATTATAGTTCCATTTTGTACTTCATCTGGTAAAGTTGCTAATAGCTCTTCTGCTGTTATATTTGCTTTTTCCATTTCAGGTTTAGTTGATATTTTTATACTATTTAAAATGTATCCATAATATTGATCTTGTAATTTTATTAATGATTTATCTAGTTTAATTGTATCAGGTTCTAATACATGAACTTTTTGCTCTACTGTTTTTTCATCTGCTTTTTCTCCATCTTTAGTATAAACTATAGTATAACTTAAATCTTTAAGTTGTGTTTCGTCTTTTACATAATATACACTTATCACTGTTCCATTTTGTACTTCATCTGGTAAGTCTGTAATAATTGTTGCATCAATTTCTGTTTTTTCTAGTTTATATCCTAAATATTTGTTATTAGCATTTATATTTTTATCTACTGCTAATGTATCTTCTTCTAATACATGTACTGTTTTTGATGGTTTTTGTGTGTCTTTTATTTGTTTTAATCCATCTTTATAATACTCTATTGTGTAATTTATCTCTTTAGTTTGTGTTTCATCTTTTACATAATATACACTTATTATTGTTCCATTATTTACCTTTTCAGGTATTACTTCTGGATCTGTTCTTTCAAATTTGTATCCTACATATCTATCTGTTGTGTTAATTGTGGCTGGTTTTACATCTAACTTATCTTCTGCTGTTATATGTACTCTTTGTGTTACAGTTGCAGAGTCATTTACTTGTTTTTCTCCATCTTTATAGTACTCTACTCTATAACTTAACTCTTTCTTAGCTTCTGAATCTTTTACATAGTATATTCCTATTACTGTTCCATCTTCTACTTGTGCTGGTATTTCTGATACAACTTCATTTCCTTTTTGTATTTTTTCTAATCTATATCCTTCGTATTTATTTATTGTATTTATATCTGCAACATTTACTGATACTGTATTTTCTAATACTTGTACTTCTTTTGTTACTGGTATAGATTCTGCTTCTACTCCATCTTTATAATATTTTACTGTATATGTCATTTCTTTTGTATCTGCTGTATTTATTACATAATATATTTTTATTATTGTTCCTTCTTCTACTTCTGTTGGTAATGAATCTATAACTTCACTATCTTTTTGGATTTTTTCTAATTTATATCCTACGTATTTATCTGTTATGTTTATTTCATTTGCATTTACTGGCACTTTAGTTTCTAATGTATGTACTGTTTCTTTTATTGTTTTTTCTTCTGTTTTTACTCCATCTTTGTAGTATTCAACTTTATAACTTAATTCTTTTGTATCTGCTGTATTTAATACATAGTATACCTTTATTATTGTTCCTTCTTCTACATTACTTGGTAGATTCTCTATATCTTCTGAATCTTTTTGTAGTTTTTCAAATTTGTATCCTGCATATTTATCTGTCATATTTATTTTATTTGATACAACAGGTACTACAGTTTCTGATACATGTACACTTTCTGTTATTGTTTCTTCCTCTATCTTTGCTTCACCTTTATAGTATTCAACTTTATAACTTAATGTTTTTGTTTGTGTTTCATCTTTTACATAATATACTTTTATCACTGTGTCTTTTTCTACTGTAGCTGGTAATGTAGCTATTTCTTCATCACCTTTTTGAATTTTCTCTAATTTATATCCTACATATTTATTTGTTGTATTTATTTTTTCTGCTTTTACTGGGATTGTATTTTCTAATACTTGTACTTCTTCTGTTACTGTTTCTTCATCTGTTTTTATTCCATCTTTATAGTACTGTACTTTATAACTTAATTCTTTAGTATCTGCTGCATTTAATACATAATATACACTTATTACCGTTCCGTTTTCTACTTGTGCTGGTATTTCTGATACTATTTCATTTCCTTTTTGAATTTTTTCTAATTTGTATCCTGTATATTTATCTATTGTATTTATTTCAGCTGTATCCACTGGTAGTGTATTTTCTAATACATGTACTTCTTTTGTTACTGGTATAGACTCTACTTCTGTTCCATCTTTATAGTATTTTACTGTATATGTCATTTCTTTTGTATCTGCTGTATTTAATACATAGTATACTTTTATTATTGTTCCATCTTCTACTGTAGTTGGTAATGATGCAATTAGCTCATCATCTTTTTGTAGCTTTTCAAATTTATATCCTACATATTTATTACTTATATTTATTTTATTTGCATCTACTGGTGCTACTGTTTCTGATACATGTACTCTTTCTGTTATTGTCTCTTCTTCTGCTTTTGTTCCATTCTTATAATACTCTACTTTATAGCTTATATCTTTTTTAGTTTCTGAATTTTTTACATAATAGATTTTTATTATTGTTCCTTCTTCTACTGTTGCCGGTAATGCTGCAATTACTTCATCACCTTTTTGAATTTTTTCTAAATCATATCCTTCATATTTATTTGTTGTATTTATCTTTGTTTGATCTACTATAATAGCTGTATCTAAAACTTGTACTGATTCTGTTATTGTCTGTTCGCTATCTTTTGTTCCATCTTTATAATATTCTACAGTATAACTTAAATCATTTCTTTGTTCTTCATCTCTTTCCCATACTGCATATAATGTTATATTTTGTTCTAGAGTAATTTTATCTCCAGTATTATGAGCTACTGCTGCTGATTTTTCATCTGCCCATCCTAAGAATTTATATCCTCTTCTTGATGGTTTTTCTGATGAAATTGTAAATTCTATTTGTTTATCTGTACTTGTTTCTGTTTGAGCTACTGGTGCATTTTCTCCTCCATTTGCATCATAAGTTAAAGTATATGTAAATCTTTCTTTTGTGAAATATAATTTTAATACTGCTGTATTATCAACTACCTCAACTGTAATTAAATTGTTTTCATTATTTTCATCGTATACATATCCTTCTACACTCTTATCTTCTTCTTTTACATTTACCGTGTCTTCATACATTGCTTGTCTGTCTTCTGTTTTTATTAGTTTATCTTCTTCTGCGTCATACCATTCTACTTTATATGTAAATGTTTGTCTTATATAATATACCTTTATTACTGTTCCTTCAGCAACTTCTGTTGGTAATTCATCTATAATTCTTCCATTTTGTTCAATAGAATCAATTACAAATCCTGTATATTTGCTTTCAATTTCTGTTTTATTTATTTTTGCAACTGCTGGTGATAATACTTGTACTTGTGTTGTTACTAGTCCTGAATCATCTGTTTTTTCTCCAGCTTTATAATATTCTATTGTGTAAGTTACATCTTTTGTTTGCTCTTCATCTATTACATAATAAATTTTAATAACTGCTCCATCTTTTACTTCTGATGGTAACTCATCAACATGATATGTCTTTGAATTTTCTTCTTCAGTTATTTCTGAAGCTACCTCATTTCCTTCTATTAATTCATCTTTTGTTTCTTCATTATTCGTTTTTACATTTGTTTCAACAATTATAATATCATTAACCTTATAACCTTCATATCTACCATTCATCTGAACAAATTCTTCAGTTACTGGTAATGTCTCTTGTAATATATGTACATTTTCTTTATATTTTTGTTCTTCTGCTTTTTCTTCACCTTTATAATATTCAACTGTGTATTCAGCATCTTTTTTCTGCTCTTCATCTAATACATAATATACTTTTAGAACAGTTCCACTTTTTACTATTTCTGATGATTCTTGATTATTTAATACTTTCGCTTCTTCTTTAATACTTTCTTCTTCATTATCTTCTAATTCAATTGTTTCATTATTTTCTTGTACAGTTATGTTAGTTACTGTATTCGTATTTTCTCCACTTGCTACTAAATTCTCATTAACTATACTTTCATTATCTAAATTTGCATTAACTACTTTTTCTTCAACACTAGCTTCATCTTCTAAAGCTGCATCTATAATCTCTGAATTATTTTGAGGTTCTTCTTTTACTACTTTATCAAATTTATATCCTACATATTTATCTGTTTTATTTATTGATGTTTCTTCTACTTCTAGAGCATCTGGTTGTAATACTTGTACATCTTTTTCTACTACATTAGTATCTTCTGCTTGTAATTCACCATCTTTATAATACTCTACTGTATAACTAACATTTTTTCTTTGTTCTTCATCAACTATATATTGTATTTTTATTGCTGTATCATTATTTGCCTCTTCTGGTATTTCTGTTATTTCTATTTCTTCTTCATGTGGTAAATATGCATTATTTGCTTGGAACATTTTACCTAATTTATAACCTACATATTTATCATTAGGATTTAATGTATCTTTATCGGTTAATTCTACTGTTCCTTCATCTAATACTGGAATTTCATTTTTAAATTCTTTAGTATCTTCTTCTACTTTTGTAAATGTTTTTTCCTCTTCTGTAGTCTCAGCACTACTTTCCTCTGCTATACCTTCAATATCAGCTTCATCTGCTATGGTCTCAATATTACTTTCTTCCGCTACTGTAGTTACTCTTCCAATTTCAGGTATTACATCTTCTTGATAATATTCAACTCCACATATTATATCTTTCTTTTGTCCATCTGATACAATTCTCATCATAAATGAATCATTATAACCATCTTTTGATAAAATATTCATATTATTTTTTGAAGATACTGTATCACTATCAAAATTACCAACAACAAAATATCTACCATCTCTTAATTGTGATACTCCATATCCCTCATCAAAAGATGTTCCTGTTACATTTCTTGACCATTCTATTTGTTGGTCTTTATTTAATTTTATTATAATTCCATCTCCATAGTTTTCACCATCAGATGTATAATCTACTATATTGTCTCCATTTATATCTGCAACATTAAAGAACCACCCAGCTATAAGAACTCCTCCATCTTTAGTGGCTACTACTGATGTTAGTTTATCATCCGCTCTAACATTTTTTCCAAAATTGTAATTAGATAAATAGTTTCCATCTGATGAATATTTTACTTCTAAAGCACTTACACTACTCTCTACAATAACACTTAAACTATCATTACCTAATTTAAAATTACTTCCATATGAACCAACTGCAACAACATTATTTTCTTTATCTGTTGCTATTGCATCTATTGCTTCACTTCCTGTTCCACCAATAACTTGATGCCATTGATACTTTCCTTCTAAATCATATGCTATAAGTATAGCATCTTGTCCGCCTTTTGTAGTTATTGTGGTATTATTAACTTTTATATTTTGTAAATAATTAGCAGATATAACTATTCCTTTATCTGTTTCAGTTATTCCTGTAATATCTACATTATTAGAACCATTTATTAATTGACTCCATTTATATGTGCCTTTTTCTCCATCATAGCAAATTATAAATCCATCATATGTTCCAGAACTGGATACAGTTATGCCTGTATCTAATATAACTGATGGACTATTAAATTTACATGAAATGACAATATCTCCCGTTGATAATACTAATACATTTTTTAATTCATCATCTAAATCTCCTACTATTGTCTTTTTCCAAAGAATTTCTCTTCCAAATCTGTCGTATTTAATAATTATACCATCTTTATGTTTTTCTGTTGTTTCAAATCCAACTACAATATATTCTCCTTTTGAAGTTTCTGAAACACTATAAAATTGATCTTCTCCAGAGTTTCCATAACTTTGATACCATTGAAATTCTCCGTTCTTATCATACTTTGCAACTAAAGCATCAAAATCCCCTTTTGAAGTAACTTCTACTACTCCATCCCCATTTAAATCAGCTTCACCTGCAAAACTACCCACTAATATATAACCATTATCATATGTTGGTTTTATATCATGTATGTTGGAAAAACCAGATCCAGAAATTGATTTTGCCAATATTTCTGTTCCGATTTCTGCATTAGTAGTTGCGTTTCTAATAGATTTAATTATTCCTGTTAGAAATTCTTGACTTGAGCTTTTTGAGAATACAAATAAACTCAAAACAATTACTGCTGTTGCTACAATTACTGCTATACGTACTGACTTTTTCACTTTCTTTTCTCCTTCTTTAGTATGAACTTCTTATATTAATATTTTATTTAATTAAATATACATTCTTTATTTAATATTGTATATAACAGTTCATTTACATTTTTCAGGCTTTTTTCTAGTTTTTTTACGCAATACGTATTTTCAGTTTTTTATCTTTTTCATTACTATATTTGTATTTAAAGTACTAATATGACTGCATAGTGTTTTCTCCGTAAATAAATCAAGTATTTTACTCATAAAAAAACTACTCAATTAAAATTGAGTAGTTTTAACTAACATATTGTTATTGTTCTATTAACTTTGCATGTACAACAATTCTATTTTGATTAGTATTATCACATGTACATAAAGTAACTATATTGTCTGAGCCTTGTATTTCAACATTAAAATTATGAATACTTAAATCTTTTAATCCTTGTACATAATTTTGGAACTCTATTTCATCTGCAAAACTATTTGGTATTGTAAGCTTTGATGCCTTCATCATATAAACTGAAAAAATTTCTGCTTTATATGATGCACTTTCTGTTGCAAAATAAAAATATGTATTTTCGTTTTCAAAATTCCAAGAATTTCCCATAAATAAAGATAGGTTACTAAACATAGTTCCGTTTCTTCTATTGTGTCCATATACAATTGTGTTTTTATCCAAATTATCAAAAGAATTTCTATAATCAGCAAATATCCAGCCAGCACCATTAGATTCTTTTTTAAAATTACGTTTTAAATAATAATTATTGCTGTCCGCTTTTACAACTGGAAAATCTATATTAGTATTATTCACTCTTACCCAAGCTACTGTATCTGAATTTTTAGCTTTTAACTCATTAAAATCTACAGAAAGTTTTGATTCTTCATTTGTACTTCCTTCTGCTGGTTGCTCGTCTGTATTTGATGTACTATCTTCTAATGTTGCAAACTCTCCTAATTCGTCTATAATAGCATCATTTTCAACATTGTTTTGATGCCATCTATACAAAATAACTAAACATATAGCAATTATTATTATTGATACTATTCTAAATATTAATATTGATATATCTCCAAAAGATTTTTTTTCATTTTTATTATTCTTATTCATTTCATCACCATATTTATTATAAATTTAATAAATTCAAAAATCAATATGAAAAATTGGAAATTTGCATTATATATTCTCTAGTACTATTAAAATGGCTTTTGAATTATTTTCTTAAAAAGGTAGAAATTTACATAAAAACATGATATAATATTATAGTATTATAAAATTAAAAAGGAAGTAATAGAAAATGAATTATATTTTTATAAATTATCCAAAATGCTCAACATGTCAAAAAGCAAAAAAATTTCTTGATGAAAATAATATAAAATATACTGACAGACACATTGTTACAGAAACACCAACATATGAAGAACTTAAAATAATAATTGAAACAAGCAACTTACCTGTTACAAAATTTTTTAATACAAGTGGTTTATTATATAGAAGTATGAATTTAAAAGAGGAATTAAAAAATTGCTCTGATGATGAAAAAATAAAATTGCTTGCAAGTAATGGTATGCTTATAAAAAGGCCTTTACTAGTAAAAAAAGATACTGTATTAGTAGGATTTAAAGAAGATGAATGGAAAAAAATTCTTTAAATATACTAAAGTGCTGACAACATATTTTGTCAGCACTTTTATTTTTAATTATTTGAATAAATTGTATAATTGTTTATTTCTCCAATTGAATTTAAATTTTCCATAATAAATTCTCTTATTTCTTTAGATTCTTGCCAAAATAAATCTTCTTCTTCAGTAACTAATAAAAATTGAGTATTTTTTCTATCAATAATATCTTGTTTAGTTTTTTCTATTCCATTATACCCCATATTTCCATTAAATAATAAATCATAAACTCCGTGATTTTGTTTTAAGTTTATCATTGGAAACGCTGCATCATAAGATAAAATCATTACATCAATTCCATTAGAATTTTGTTCTAAAATATACTGTTCTACTTCTGCACTTTTCTCTAGAATAGAATCATATACATATGTACCAAAGAAATTACTATCTTTATCTTTTATAAAAGTTGCATCATCTTCAAAAAGCATATTAGCAAATATTCTAATTAAAAGTATAAAAAGTATAACTATACAAAACCATTTTATATTTTTTTCATATTTTTTATCTCCAAATAAGCTTTCCAATATTAAAATATGAAATAAGTAAAATAAGAATATTAAATATAATGGTAATGCCATTATTAAATGAGCTATATTTACTATAGGAAAAATTACAAAATTCATTCCTATGGCAAATATAAAAATTAATGTTAAATTTTCAAAACATTCTTTATTAATAACTTCTTTAAAAAAATCTCGTTTTATTATAATAAAAATATATAAGCATATTGCTAAAACAAATATCAATGGATGATATCCGCTTTCTGGTAGCAAAGCATTATTTTTTCCAAAATCAAATAATCCACCAAAAGCAAAATTTATAAAGTCAAATAAATTTCCATCTATATACATAAATAATGCTAAAACAGCTGTTGGTATTAAGAAGAAGAAAAACTTCTTAAACTGATCTATAATAAATTTTTTAGACAACTTATTTTTATATAATTCATAAATAATTATCGTAATTGCATATAAAGCTCCCAAATTCTGTTTTGTAAAGAATATTAAAAATATTAGTATACCTTGGTTTACATTATTATTCTTCTTAGTAATATACAAATTTAATCCTATAAGCCAGAATACAATTGCTAATATATTATAATTAGCACCAGCACCTATAACTTGAAATATAAATTCAATAACTAATATAATATATGCTAAAATAAATTGATTTGGTATTTTTAAGTTCTTAAAGATTCTATATACAATACTAAAAAAAGCTATATATATCAAAAGATTATACACTCTAAAAACTAAGATGTTAGTTCCAAATATACTTAATATTATGTGTGCAATATAAAAAAATATTGGTGTTATAATAACATTTGCATCGGTATATATTTTTAGACCATTAGACATTTTACATAAGTTTTGAAAATTCCATAACTCATCTGCAACTCTTAACGGATTACCAAAAATAATAAGTATAAATACAGCTAAAACTAGTGCAACAAGAATTATATTTTGAATTTTATCTAGTTTAATCTTCATTTAAATATTATGATACTACTGTATCAAATCTCCTTTCAAAAAATATATTACTTATATTATATATGAAAAAATTTTTCGGTCAATATAAAAAAATGTTTACACTAAAAAAATTATGTGTTAATATATAGTAAATTAATATATACTATATTTTTGTTGAAAAAAGTAAAAAAATGGTATATAATATATATAGTATGATAAAAGGAGGATTTTATTATGAAGAAAAGTACAATTAAATTATTAGCAATGGCTTTAGTTGCAATTACTTTAGTAGCTTCAGTTTTCACAATTGTAAACGCTAGTTCAACACCAGCAAAAGCTACTGATGTTTCAGCTTATACTATGTTCCAAAATGCTTCTGATTCAACAGGTGCTTCTGGAACAGCTAATAAAATTATAGGAAGTCTTATCACAGTTATTCAAATAATTGGTGTTGGTGTTGCAATTATAATGTTAGTAGTTCTTGCTATCAAATACATTTCTGCAGCTCCAGGTGATAAAGCTGAAATCAAAAAACATGCCGTTGTTTATGTTGTAGGTGCTATCGTATTATTCGCAGCAAGTGGTATTTTAGGAATTATCAAACAATTTGCTGGTGCATTTACAGAATCATAAAATTTAATTTAAATTTCATATACAAAATAAATCCTTATCCTAGAGGATTTATTTTTTATTTCACAGAAATATATTCTTTTAAACTTTCATACTTTTTATCCCCTATTCCACTTACATTTTTTAAATCTTCAATTTTTTTAAACTTTCCATTTTGTTCTCTATATGTAATTATCTTTTGTGCTAATGATTCTCCAACACCTGGCAAACTCGAAAGTTCATTAATTCCTCCTGTATTTATATTCACCTTAGAATTACTCTTAGAATTAGTACTTTCTATAATTCCTTCTGCATTTTCTTTTGTAATATATTCTTCTGAAAAATTTTCATTCAAACTTGGAATATATAATTTTTCTCCATCTTCTAGACTGTAAGCTAAATTTATTAAACTTAAATTAGCTAACTTTGTAGTTCCTCCTGACAAAATAATAGCATCCTCAATTCTTGCTCCATGTTCTAATTCTATTACACCAGGGGAATTTACTTGCCCTGTTACGTATACTTTTATTTTTTCCTCTTCTTCTTTTGTAACTTCAATATTTTCATTAGTAACTATTTCAGAATAATCATATTCTTCATTTGAATCTTTTTTATATATAAAATTGTATCCTATAGCTATAACAATTATAATTGCTATACAAATTATTTTTAATGCTTCCTTTTTATCTGCCATTTTTGTCTCCTTTCTATTTTAGGTTCTATACGTATTGAACTTTATTAAATTTTGATATATTATGTTAAAAACGTAATTTATATATTGGAGGAATTATGAAATTTAAAACTCTTTTATTAATATTTATTTTTATAATTTGCATTCACTTAAATATATTTGCTTCAGAAATAAATATAGGATCTGAAGCAGGATTACTTGTTGAAGTAAGTACTGGCAAAGTTTTATTCGAGAAAAATTCAACTAAAAAAATGTTTCCAGCTAGTACTACTAAAATATTAACAGGTATTTTGGTAATTGAAAATTGCAACCTTACTGATATAGTAACAGTTCCTCAGTCAGCTTTAGAAAATATCCCTTCTGGCTACGTCACTTGTAATATTAGTGCTGGTGAAGAACTTACTGTAAATGATTTGCTTCATGTACTAATGATTCCATCTGCAAATGATGCTGCATATGTTTTAGCAGAATATGTTGGAGGTTCAGTTTCAGGCTTCTCTGATATGATGAATAAAAAAGCTTTGGAAATTGGATGCACAAATACTCATTTTGTAAATCCTAATGGTATACATGATGATACTCACTATACTACAGCATATGATTTATATCTTATGGCAAATTATGCTATGAAAAACGAAACTTTTAGAGAAATAGTATCTAAAACTTCATATACTTTACCTGAAACCAATAAACATTCTAGTCTTGATAGAGTTTTTCATACAACAAATGAATTATTAAATTCTAAAAGTCGTTATTTTTATGAAAATACAATTGGAGTAAAAACGGGCCATACTGCACAAGCTGGTAATTGTCTAGTTGCTCAAAGTTCAAAAGATAACTTAGAATTTATTTCGGTTGTTTTAAATGGAGGTACTACAAATTCAGGATTAAATGAAAGATATATAGATTCAAAAAATTTACTTGAATATGGATATAACAACTACACTTTTACTACTCTTATACCTAAAAGTTCTATTTTAAAAACAATTGAAGTTGAAAATGGAACTAAAGAAACAAAAAATTTGGATTTAGTTATTGATAATGATATATATGCACTACACAATAAAACTTTAGATTTTGACTCAATTACACCTGAAATAACACTACAGGAAAACATTTTAGCTCCTATTACAAAAGGAACTGTTTTGGGACATGTAAAATATAATATAGATGGAACAGAATATGAATCTAATTTAATAGCAAATACTGATGTTGAAAAAAATATGGATGTTAGTATTATACTTATAATTGTTGGATTTACATTACTTATTTTATCATCTTTTATATCTAAGAAAAAGAGAAAGAGAAAATAATAATTTATATTATAAAAGCTTGCTTAAAAAAAAGCAAGCTTTTTATTAATTATTTATTTCGTCTTGCACTTCTTGTACCATTTTCTTTGTCTCTTTTTTATCGTGTACAAAAAACCATAAATCATTCAATTTTTCAGATTCCCCTGGTAGCTGTTTACTTATAATTGTATTTACGTCAAATTCTACAGCTACTGGAATATATGGTAATAAAGCTTTAGTATCTATATTAGTTTCTATATTTTCAAAAACTGTATTTACTATTTGTCTTGCTTTTGTTATATTTTCAATAACTAATGTTTGTTTCATTGTTTCACTAATAAAAGCTCTTTGAGTTTTCATTCTACCATAATCATTATCACCATATTCTACTGGATAAGAACTTCCATCATTATTATGTCTGAATCTTAAAAGTAATTCTGCTTTTTCACCATCTATTTTTTGCATACCTTTTTTAAAATGAATGTGTAAATCTTGTGTTGGGTCATCATAATCCATATTTATTGGAACCTCAAACTCGATTTCTCCTATTATATCTACGATTTGTATTAATGCATTATTATTTACTACTGCATAATAATCTAGATTTATCCCAGTTATTTCAGAAACTTCTTTGATTAGTTTATCTGGGTTTCTGGCATATAACGAATTAATCTTATCTGTTCCTTTTGCTTTGTTTTTATTTTTCCCAACAAAAGTATCTCTTGGAATCGAAATCATAGATGCTGTTTGGTTTTTTGGATTATATGAACAAACTATTATTGTATCTGTAAGTTTTGTTTCTATATCCTCACTAATTCCAAGTAAAAGAACATTTATCGGTTCTAAATTTTCTATTTCCTCTGGTGACAGACCTAAAACTGTTATAAGTGCACCTCTTATTCCTCCACCATTTTCTTGAACTTTATAGTAAAAAACAGCTCCTAATATAACAAGTAAAATTAAAATAACTAATAATAATTTTCCTATAAATCTTAATAAAGAAAATCTTTTCTTGTTTTTTTTCTTTTCTTGTTTTTTATTTATCTTCTCTGCTTTTTTTCTATTTTTTACTTTTTTAGGATTATCCTCTTCTTGTTTCCACATCATTGGTTTATTTTGTGACTTTTTATTAGGTACTTTTCTTTTTTTTGCTTCTCTACTATAGTTTGTTCTTTCAACGTTTCTTTTTACCTTCTCTTGCTTTTGATTATAATCCTTTTTATTCTTTTTCTGTTTCTTCATTTTTCTATTATCATTGATTCTATTCAAAAATAAACACCTCGTTATTATACTAATGTTTTGTTTTATCTTTAGTTCATATTTTATTAATATGTAAAGACAGACTTATATCCTATATAGTCTGCCCTTCTTGTTATTTTATTATTAAATTTAATATAATATTATTATTATACATCGCTTTTCCAATCCATGAACTTTCTATTGCTGATATAATTCCCCATGAACTTATTATTGGTGAAAAAGCTGATAGCACTGCTAAAATTGCATATATTATAATAAATGATTTTAAAACGCCATATATTAGTCCACCAGATTTATTAACAGTACTTATTATAGGCAAACTAGCAATTATATTTGTTGCAAATTTTAGAACTATTAATAAAATTCTTGAAACTATATATAAAATTACTATTGTAATTACTCTAATAAAAAAATATGACAATTGTACAGAAACATAGTTTACTGTATCATGCTCTGCTTTAGCTACCGCCTCAGCTATATATCCATTTATAAGATATATTATACCTTCTGAAATTTGTGAATTATCATCTTCTGCTTTATTTCCCTCTAAAAAAAGTTCTTCTGGTAATACTTCTTTTATTGTGGAAGCAATATTTTCATCTAGACTAGTATTTTCTATAATTGTATTTGATACTGGTTTATATAAAATAAATACTATAATTATTGATAAAATGAATGCAATAATTTTGTATAATACAGAAGTTAAACCTTTTTTATATCCTATATATGATACTGAAACTATTATTGAAGCTATAAGTATATCAACTAAAATTCCACCCATATTCTTTCTCCTTTTATAAACTAATTATTTCAATTCTATTCTTATATATAATTCCTACAATAGTGTCCCCTACTACTATGCCTTTTATTTGTTTACTTGAAATATATTTTTTTAACAACCAACCACTAGTATTTATTATTTGAACTTCATTTCCTAAATTTAAGGCTATATTATTTCCACTTGTAGACATTGTTTTAGGTAAATCACTATTTAAAATATATAAACTTTCAGATTTATTATTAGTATTTTTTACTATTACTTCATACTCATATGAAAATAATCCTGATGACTGTTTATCAATAATAGCAATAGTATCATTTAAATTTATATCTATAAATAAATCTTTATCTTTGTTTTCATATAATCTTTCATTAGACTGTGTTGTAACTTTTTGAATATAGTCATTAAACATACATATAACAAAATCTTTATTTTGATAATTCATGTTTGTAATAATTTCACCATTATCTGATTCATATGTATACACAATACAATTCTCTGGATCTTTTTGAGCATCATCTACTGATATTATTTTTACATTAGATTTTATAACAGTCCCTGAATAGTCTACTTCTCCAATTGCTAAGTATTTATTATTTGGTGAAATATCTGTACATACAACATAACTTGTAGATAAATATGTTCTAAATAATTCTTTTCCAGTTAAATCAAAAAAAGCAACAACTGATTTATATGTTGTATTTTTTATAACTACACTTATATATCCATTTTTGTTTACATTTATATTAGAAATGTTTCCTTCAATTTCACCATTCCATAATATGTTTGTTCCAGAAATTAAATATATTTTTTGACCATCTTTTTCTGCTATTACCATATATTTACCATTAGATGCTATTAATGGTACTGCTACATTAACATCTAATTCTACTTCTACTTTTCCATTTGCTGTATATTCTTTTAATTTGTTTTTACTAAGTATTGTTATATATTTATCATATGAATATATAGTTGGATTTGTTTCTGAATCTATTTCTATTGCATTAAGAGTAGTTTCTGAAACTTCTTTTTTTAATATATTTGTATCTATATAACTTCTAAAATCTTCATCAGTTAAATATCTTGCACTTACCATTACTATCACAAATACTAAAAATACTATAACTATTATTTTAGAAATTGTTTTTATATGATTACTCCTATTTTCTTCTTTCACTCTATAATCACCTATAAGATTTTTTCTATGTATTATCATACCAATTATAGTCGTTTTTTGCAAGTGAAATCCCCAAAATTATTGACAAATTAAACTTAGAAGTTTATAATTATCTATGTTATATTTGCACTCATAGCTTAGCTGGATAGAGCGTTCGGCTACGAACCGGGAGGTCGGGGGTTCGAATCCCTCTGAGTGCACCATTAACAACTCTCACTGTAAGATTTAAAAATAATATCTTACAGTGTTTTTATATTTTCTTAATTAAACTTTTATTAAAACATATTTTTACTTTTATGTATTGACAAAACTACCACCATGTGTTATTATAGATATTGTCTTATGGACCGGTAGCTCAGCTGGATAGAGCAACGCCCTTCTAAGGCGTGGGTCGGACGTTCGAATCGTCTCCGGTTC
>CATJZH010000116.1 GCA_949746285.1 uncultured Clostridia bacterium | reverse complement strand
TTTATAGTCTTTTATTGGGTTTATTCTTTAATAGAAATCTTTTTATTGCAAAGTCTGCAAGGTTTTAAATTAAAAATAAAAAAAAATCAATTATTTTAGGAATTTATTTTGAAAAAAATAATATTTAAAATAATATTTTTAACAATTTCTTTTTCAATTAATTTTTTAATAATTAGTTTTATTTTTAAACCTATTTTCACTGCAGAACATTTATTATTTCCATATGCTATACATCCATTTGATATAGTTTCAGTTTACCCAAACACTTGGATTTTATTAAAAAAAATTTATTTCATATCTTTTTTATTATCACATTTTATATTATTTAATAAATTCTTTTCTTTAATACTTTTAAAAATTCCAATTAAAAACAAAAAAAATATTTATTTAGAAAAATCAAAATCTACTGATGAATTATCTTTATTATTAGGTTTTTCAGAAAATAAACCTGTTTTTATTAATGAAAAAGGACTTTATCAAAACATTTTAATTACTGGAACTATAGGAACTGGAAAAACTTCATCTGCAATGTATCCATTTACACGGTCAATTAATTGATTATAAATCTTCTAATCCTATTGAAAAATTAGCAATGCTAATACTTGATGTAAAAGGGAATTACTTTAATCAAGTAATTGAATATGCTAATAAAAGTAATCGATTAGATGATATTATTGTAATCGATTTATCTGGAAATTTTAAGTATAATCCTTTAGATAAACCAGACTTAAAACCAATTGTTCTAGCTAATAGATTAAAAACTATTTTAACTTTATTTAGTCCTAATAATTCAGAATCTTATTGGCTTGATAAAGTAGAACAAATTTTATCAGAATGTATTAAGTTTTGTAGGTTATATAATAACGGGTATGTTTCTTTTATGGAAATTCACAAATTAGTAATGTTTCCAGATTATTATCATGAAAAATTAACTCTTTTGAAAGATTTATTTACTAATGGAAAATTATCTGATAAAGAAATTTATAATCTATTATCTTGCATCGATTTTTTTGAAAAAGAATTTTTCTCATTGGATACAAGAACTTTATCAATTTTAAAATCAGAAATCAGTAGAATTACAAATCTTTTCATTTCAGACTATAATGTATCAAAAGTTTTTTGCCCATCAAAAGAAGACATTAATTTTTATGGTTTTAAAGAAGTCTTAAATAAAGGAAAAATCGTTGTTTTAAATATGAATATTGCCGAATATAAAAATTTATCTAAAATTATTGCAGCATATTTAAAACTAGATTTTCAAACAGAAGTTATGTCTAGATTAAGTAGTAAATTAAAAATCCGAAAAAGTGTTTTTATAAGTGATGAATTTCATGAATATGTAACTATTACTGATAGTGACTTTTTTGCACAATGCAGAGAAGCAAAATGCATAAATATTGTTGCTACTCAAAGCTACAGTTCTATAAAAAACACTTTAAAAGACGAAACTGCTACAAAAGTAATTCTGCAAAATTTAATAAACAAACTATGGTTTAGAACAGACGATATCTTTACTATTGAAGAAGCACAAAAACAAATTGGAAAAGAAGAAAAAGAAAAGATTTCTACGACTATATCTGAAAATGCTAAAGAAACAAAATTAAATCTTATAACAAATACTCTTATGTCTAGAGATTCTAATTTATCTGAAAGCTATAACAGATATACCCAACTTGACTATATTTATAATGCTAATTATTTTTCTCAAGATTTAGAAACATTTAAAAGTTTAGCTTTTATTTCTAACGGTTTGAGAATTTTACAACCCCAAAAACTACAAATGATACCATATTATGAAAAAGAAAAACATATGAAAGGAATTAATTAAAATGAAAAACAAAAAAATTTCAATAATTTATACATTTATGCTTTCTTTTTTATTTATTTGTACATTTAATACAAATGTATTTGCTGCTGATCCTAAACTTGTAACTACAATAAATTCAGCATTTGATAAAATGGAAAGTTATATTGTAAAAATATCAACACCTGCCGCAGCTGTTGCTGTTGGAACTGGTGTACTTATGAAAAAATTTAGTTTTGGAGATGAAGAAAAGATTAGAACTGCAAATAAATTAATTAGAGGAAGTTTATTTTCATATGCTTTTATACTTTGTATTGATTTAATCTTATCTTTATTTCAAACATTATTATCTTAAATTTAGAATGGAAAAGTTATGGAACAAGAAACAATTAATTTAACACAAACAATTTTTAATTCATTAAATGAATTATTTTCTCAATTATTTTCATCAATTGATAACAGTATTTATTCTGTATTAGATCAAATTATTTTTATAAAGCCAGATATTATTTCTAATTCTGCTTTTGAACAAATTTTGGGTACATCAAGTTCTAGTGGACTTTTACTTATTTGTAATAGTTTAATTTTAGGCTTTATCTTATATTATGCTATAAATTATTTAATTTCACACCTTACCTATTCTAAAATAGATTCGCCAAAACAATTTATTTTTAAAGCCATAATTTTTATAGCTATAATGAATTCTTCTCTTTGGATATGTGAACAAATAATAAATATTATATCTTTAATAACTTTAGCCATTCATAATATTGGTGATAGTTTATTTCATTCTACAATAGATTTTTCACATTTTATTGATAATATAAATAAATCATTATATATCTCTGGAAATAATTTTAATATTTTCTCCTTTGATGGAATTATAAAATCTTTTACAAGTTTTGGTCTTATAAATTTGATTTTTACATATTCTCTACGATATATTATGATTCAAATATTTGTACTGCTTAGTCCATTTGCTTTTTTAAGCTTAATTACTAATGCTTCAGAATGGTTCTTTAAAGTTTGGTTTAAATCTTTTATTTCATTATTATTAGTTCAGATTCTCATTTCTATTATATTACTACTATCTTTTACTATTAATATATCACAAAACACAACTATCTCTAAATTACTATATATTGGTATTATTTATGCTTTAGTTAGAGCAAGTAATTATATGAAAGAATTATTTGGAGGTATTTCAACAACTATTAATTCAGGATTTTCCAATTTTACAAAAATATAGGAGGTTTTATGCATTTTATTTTTCCAAAAAATTATAATTTCAAACCCAAATTGCTAGGTTTTATAGAGTATTCTACTGCTATATTAGATACAATTATTGGAGTTATAATTTATTTTTTAGTAAACCAATTTTTTACTAATTTGAATATTAAAATTTATGTATTTATTTCTCTTTTCTTTCCAATCATTCTTATTAGTATTTTAGGAGTTAATAAAGAAAGTATTATTTCTGTTTTTTGTTATATATTTAAATTTTTTAAAAATCGAAATACTTACCTTTACTATAAAAATAATGAGTTTATCAAATAATATATATTATTTCAGCCCTTTCAAATATTAAAAATTTTATTATATTTTCTTATTGTATTTAAGATATGAAAATGATATAATCTTTTCATATTGTACGAAAGAAAATATATTAAAATAAAAAAGGGGCGCTTTTGATATGAAACTATCACATAATGAAAAATCACTTATATTTTCTAGTACAGATATTCCAGACGTATTTTTTACCGAATATTTACCAGAAGCATCTGGTGATTTTATTAAGGTATATTTCTATATGTTATTTTTATCTAAGTATAATAAAGAAATCAAAATAAATGACTTATCAAAAACGTTATCTTTAGACTTTCCAACTGTACAAGATGCTATAAAATATTGGGAAGAAAAAGGTATTTTAGTAAAAAAAACAGATGGTTACATTCTATCCGATATCCAAGAAATAGAATTTGCAAAATTATATAGTCCCAAAGTAACATCTTCTCCAGAAGATGCTATTAAAAGTTCTCAAAGTCAATATAGAGCTAAAGCTATTGAAAACATTAATTCACAGTTTTTTCAAGGCGTTATGTCTCCATCTTGGTACAATGATATTGATTTATGGTTTAATAAATATGGATTTGATGAACAAGTTATGCTTGCACTTTTTAGTTATGCTTATGACAAACGCGCTTTACATAGAAACTATGTTCAAGCAACTGCTGATGCATGGAGTAAAAATAAAATAACTACATTTAATGATTTAGAAAATTATTTTGAAAAACAAGAGAAAAGGACAAGTCTTAATAAAGAAATATCTAAAAAATTAAACTTATATAGAAATTTAACAACATATGAAGAAGAAAATGTTGTTAAATGGACTGAAAATTATGGATATAATATGGAAATTATTGAAATAGCACTAAAAAAAGCTGCTTCAAATAATAATGTTAGATTTGAATATATAGACACTTTACTAACAGACTGGCACAAAAAAGATTTTCATACTGCATCTGAAGTTAATACATACTTAGAATCTATAAAAGATAAAAACAAAAAAACAAAACAAATAGAAAAAGTCGCATTTGAATATACTCAAAGCACATTTGATAACCTAGAAGCATTATATGATAATTAATTTATTAAAAGGATAAAATAAAAAATGGACAATTCTTTATTAAAGCAAATATTACACCAATATGAAGAAAAAAGAACTAAATATATATTAGAAGCTGAAAGTAGAAAAAAAGATTTAATGAAAGTTAATCCTAGACTTTTAGAAATTGAAGAAGAACTTTCGAAAAATTCTATTCAAGCATCAAAAGCTATTTTGTTAGCTAATCCTAAGGAAAAAGAAAAATTATTATCTACATTAAAAAAACAAAATACTTCTTTAATAAAAGAAAAAAACGAATTTATAAAAAAACTATCAAAGGATAATTCATATCTTAATCCACATTTTGATTGCAAATTGTGTAAAGATACAGGATATATAACCAAAGATAATACTACAACAATGTGTTCTTGTTTAAAACAAAGAATATTTGATGTAGCATATAATAAATCTAATATGGGAAATTTAGAAAGAGAGAACTTTTCAAGTTTTAATATACGCACATTTTCAGATAAACCTGATAAAGAAAAATATAAATCTGATTTATCTCCTCGTGAAAATATGCAAATCATTAAAGAGAAAGTAAAAGCATTTATTGAAAATTTTGATGATCAAACTGAAAAAAATCTTATATTTACTGGTAGTACAGGAGTAGGAAAAACCTTTTTAACGAATTGTATTGCAAATGAAATTTTAAAACTTGGAAAAACCGTATTATATCAAACTGCACCAGTAATGTTTGATGAAATAAATGATGCAAAATTTGGAAGAGAAAATTCAAAATTTGATTTATATGAAAATATATTAAATGTAGATTTGCTTATAATAGATGATTTAGGTACAGAAAAAGTCACCGATACTAAAATTACAGAACTATTTACAATTATAAACACCAGACTTCTTAACCAAAATCATAAAATAACAAAAACTATTATATCAACTAACCTAAATGTTGATGAACTTTTTAAAATTTATACTACTAGAATTGGCTCTAGATTAGCTGGTAATTATAGATTTTTAAGATTTTTTGGAGACGATTTACGTTTTAAAAAGAATAAAAAAGAAATTTCTTAAAAGTATATAAATGTTCACTAAATACCGCACTTAAGTTTTTTTATTGTAGTTATAAAAAACTTAAGTGTGGTATTCTTTTTATTTTTTAATATTTTGGTTCTCATATTTTCTATAATTTATTTTTGTACAAATTAATTCATATGTAGTTGAACACATTTGTCCTATTATTGTACAAAAAGGTGTTGGTGTAAGTGATACTAATGTTCTAATTACATAAGCAATTATCATATTTGATGTCATCTTTATAGCTGAATCTTCTAATTGTAAAAAACATATTTTTATTTCTATAAATGGTCCTAACATAAAATCTATTATATGTAAAAATATAAATATACTTACAATATTTATGTCTGGTTTATAAAATGGGTAAGCAACAAGTGACATTATCAACACTGACAAAATAATTAAAGAATATAATTTTACCGCATTTTTTAAATGTTCATTATAATTGAACTTTTTCTTTGCTATATCTACCTTTGCAACTGTTTTAACAGCATCAGTAAGATCCCATTGCATATCAGTAACTAATATAGCAAATGTAATTGCTGTCATATATTTTTCTCCATATTCAAAAGAATTACTAAATCCAAATAAATATATTAAGAAAAACATAAAGCTTACACTAAATTGTACAGAATTATATTTAAAACAATTTTTTAAATTAATTTTAAAATCAATTTTTCCAATATTTCTTATAAATAATATGACATCTATACTAAAAATTACAATTATAGTTATTAATGCAGTTATAAATTGATTCCTTGTAATAAGAGCTATACCAATTAAAGTTATAAAATTAATCAGATTAAATAATAGTGCAATTTTATTAGCTTTTTTATTTTCTTCTTTATAATAAAGTTTAATTAATATTAAATGTAAAACTGTTTGACAAAGAATTTGAATAACTGAATATGCTCCAAAAGTCTTATATGTTTCTATATCCATATTCATAAAACATATATATTTATCAATATTAAAAAATATAAACCCAAAAATTAATATACTAAAAACAGTCCCATAAAAAACTCCGTTGTTTGCAGCATTTTTATTTTTATCTTTATATCTACTAATATTGGCTCCTGTAGCAAATATTGATAGAGTCATTCCCATTATACATTGTAATGGATATGTTAATGAAAATATATTAATTAAATTATTATCTAGTATAATTCCTAATAAAAACCATGATATTATTGGAACTATTGATGTTATTAATATATCCAAACTTACCCTTAATAATCGTTTCATTCTATTCCTTCCATAATATTACATTTTATATTTCAAATTTTGCTCCTGCATACAATGTTGTTACTTTTGTTGTACCTTTTAATTTGTTTTTAAATTCTTGTATTACTTCATCAGAAGTACAGTGCCCCATATATGCTACTTTTATATTATTACTACTAAAATATTCTATTATTTTATTAGTATACTCATTTAATTTCTTTAAATGGAATCCACCAACAACTGCTAAAATTCTATCATCTCTTGTAACTTCTTTTGCTTGTTCTATGATATTATTTATTCCTGAATGAGAGCAAGATGAAAATACTACAATTCCTTTTTCTAATTTAACAACAATTCCTGTATCATCATATAAGTAATCTTTCTCATTATTTTCTAATACTGTATGTGCATTTTCTTTTGGTACTTCAAATCTTCTATTTATTTGTCCTAAAAACCATACATTTTCAAAAATTTGATAAGGTTCTTTTGTTTCTATTAAATCAAACTTTTCCTTTAATTCTTCTCTTGTTTGGTTAATTCCACCAAATGCCATATTTCTTAGTAAGCTATATCTTTTAGTATATGCATCTGGATGTAATATTAATGTTTTTTTTAAATTAATATATTTAAGACCATTACCATGATCCCAATGTCCATGGCTTAAAACAATTTTATCTATTTCTTGTAAATCAATACCTAAAACTTTCGCATTTTTCATAAAAGCATCTGTTATTCCTGCATCTAAGAGAATTTTTTTGTTTTCTAATTCAATATAAATTGATAAACCATCTTCATTTATACAATTACAATTTGATTCTCTATTTTCTGTTAATATCGTAAATCTCATTTTACTTTCTCCTTTACCAATTTCTCAACTTTCCACATATTATTAAGCATCTGTGTTTTTAAATTCCACTTTTTCAAATTATATTCTTTAAAAAGTATTTTATAAAATTCTTCTATTTGTTCCTTTGAAACGTTAACTAATTTAGGTTCTATCCACTCCAAAAACTTTATCCACTCTATATAGATTTTTTTATTTCTGCTATATAATTTATTATTTCCATTTATCCATTCATTTACCGTTATTTCTTTTGCATCTTTAAAAATACACTGATTAGAATTATAAAAGTAATCTCTTTTTAAATTTTCTGGAACTAATGGAAACATTACACATTGCATTGGTTTTACAGCATGAATTCTACATCCTTTTATTTTTTTATCATATAAAACACATTCTTGTAACTCTCCTGTTGTTTTCAACACTGTTTCCAATTTGGAATTTTCTAATCTATCTGTATAACTTTCTAAAAACTCATTTAATTCTATATTTAAATATTTACTTATTCTGCATGCAGTTAGTGGATTTATTTTTATATCTCCTCTATAAATACAACATTTCTCACATCTTGTACAACCTAATTTTACTTTTGATTTTAATGTTAATATATCCATTTCATCTCCATATAAAATTTGGAGTGGTTCATAATTTTCCACTCCAGATTTTTATAATTTATTGTATTATTCTTCATCATTTTCTTCTTTTACTGTTTCTATACTTACAACTTTTCCATCGTTTGTCCTCATTAGTGTAACTCCTTGTGTTGACCTTCCAAGAACACTTATTTCTCCCGTATTCATTCTTATAATTGTTCCTGTGTCTGTTATAAGCATTACATCTTCTGTTCCATTTACTATTTTTATTCCAACTATTTCACCTGTTTTTGGTGTTATTTTATATGTTATAACTCCATGTCCACCTCTGTTTTGAACTCTGTATTCATCTAGTTCTGTTCTTTTTCCAAAACCATTTTCAGTAATTGCAAGTAATGTTGCTTTACTTCCACTTATAATTGGTTCCATTCCTATAACATAATCTCCGTCACTAACTCTCATTCCAATTACACCTTGAGCTGTTCTTCCTACTGGTCTAACATCTTTTTCATCAAATGTTATACTCATACCTTTTCTTGTTACTAATACGACATTATCTTGACCATCTGTCATTCTTACATCTATAAGTTCATCATCATCTTTTAATGTTATTCCCATTAATCCATTTCTTCTATTTGAATCGTATTCTTTTAAAGCTGTTTTCTTTATTAAACCAGAACGTGTTCCCATTAATAAATATTTACCTTCAGCAAAATTCTGTATTGGAATAATTGCAGAAATTTTCTCTCCTCCCTCTAGGTTAAGTAGATTTACTATTGCTGTTCCTTTTGCTGTTCTTCCCGCTTCAGGTATTTCAAATCCACGTAATCTATACATCTTTCCTTTATTACTAAAGAATAAAATTGTATCATGTGTTGAGGCTGTAAATATTTCTTTTACAAAGTCATCTTCTCTTGTTGCTATTCCTGTAATTCCTTTTCCACCTCTTTTTTGACTCTTATAAGTGTCTATTGGCATTCTTTTTATATATCCAAAACGTGTTAAAGCTATTACTGTTTGCTCTTCTTTTATTAAATCTTCTTCTTCAAATTCTCCTTCTGCTGGAGCAATTTTAGTTAGTCTTTCATCTCCAAATTTATCTCTTATTTCTAAAAGTTCTGTTTTTATAATATCAAACACTAATTTTTCGCTTGCTAGTATTTCTTTATAATATGCTATTAATTTCATTAATTCTGCATATTCTTCTTCTAACTTTTCTCTTTGCAATCCAGATAATCTTTTAAGTTGCATATCTAATATAGCTTGTGCTTGTATATCTGTTAATTTAAATCTTTCCATCAATCTTTCTTTTGCATCATCATAAGATTCACGAATTATTTTTATTACTTCATCTATATTATCAATTGCAATTATTAAACCTTCTAATATATGTGCTCTG
>CATJZH010000115.1 GCA_949746285.1 uncultured Clostridia bacterium | reverse complement strand
GGAATGTTATTAATTAATATAACTAATTTTATGTATTATATAAATTAACAAAATAAAATGTGAAATATAACTTTTTTTGCATATATTTCTTTTTTTGGGAAATACTTCTATTTAAGAGGTGATAAAAATGACAAGTAAAGAACTTTTATATGTTGAAGATGCTTTAGGACATGAAAAATTTATGAAATCATGTGCAAGTAAAACTTCAAGCAAATTAACTGACCCAACTCTTTCTACTTATATAGGAGAGTTAGCTCAAAAACACAATGAATTATATAACAAATTTTTAAATTTATTATAGGAGGAAATTATGGAAGATAGAGATTTAATGGAAAATGAATTACTAGTTATAAAGGGTGTTTGCGATTTATATCTTCATGGTGCAATTGAATCTTCAACTGCTGAAGTACACTGTGCTTTTAAAGAAGCTTTAAATGAATCTTTAAATATTCAAAACAAAATTTACAATTTAATGAAAGAAAAAGGTTGGTACAAAACAGAAGATGCTGAACAACAAAAAATTGATTGTACTAAACAAAAATTTATGACAAATCAATAGAACTATTGGTATTACTGGCTCTGCAAAAGAGCCTTTTTTAAAAAATTATTTTTCGACATTATTTGACATTTTGGCTATTAGTGATATAATTCTTTTAAGATTTATATCTTTTTAATATTTTATATACAATTTATAATTAAGTAGTATCGTTTTATAGGAGGTAACAACATTATGAAAAAAAATTTTAATTATGTCCGGATTTTCTTTAGAATTTTTCTTATAATCGCAATTCTATTTTCGTCACAAATATTAGCTAGTTCAAAAAATGATGATCATTATTTAATTCTAACTTTTTCAAAAAAGTACTATTTCAATCAATTAAACACTTATGAAAAAGAAATATATTTAAATTTATTAAATTCAAAAGACAAATTTATTAACAATGAAAAAATTTACTGTATAGAATTAGACTATGAAAATCAGTTTGAAACATATTCTAATTATTTGGAAAAAAGTATATATGCATATATCTTCGATAATCCTGAATCAACACTATGGCTATGGACCCAAAATTACAGGTTTTCATATGAAACAGTTAATGGAACAAATTATTTATATATAGCTCCTGATACAGATTCTAATGCTTATACTGATTTTAGTAATGAAGAGCTAGATTCTAGAATAAATGCAGTAGAAAAATTAACTTCTGATTTTGTAACTTCTCTTTCTGGTACTAATAAAGAAAAGTATCTTAAAATAAATAACTGGATACTCCAAAATTCTGAATATGCTGAAGATTTAGTAGAAAATGATTTAGCTTATACATCAAATAATTTATATAGTGCTTTAATTGATAAAAGTACTATATGTTCTGGATTTTCTTTTGCATTTAAATATATATGTGATTTGGCCAATTTACCCTGTATATATTTAACAGGTTTTGACTCTGTTAAAACATATCATGCTTGGAATGTTGTTTTTGTTGATGACCAATGGAAAGTTATTGATTTAACTTTAAATTTGGGTAGAGAAAAAGCATCATTTATATCATTAAGCTCTTGTCCTTATACTGTTGGCATGTTTGATGGTGCCGAATTTTCATTTAGTTATCCTTCTTTAATCACATCTTGAATAGCCCAGTTGCAAAATTTGCAACTGGGCTTGTCTTTATTTTTCTTTTAAAGTTTTTATTAATTTATTTGCATATTCTAAGGTAAAGTTTTGAGAAATAATTGCAGGTATACCATCATGTTTTTCAGAAATTATTTTACTAGCATTATTTTCTAATTCCTTTCTAGTTGATGTTGAACCATCACTTTCTTTTTGAGTAATTTCATTATTTGTAATAGTTCTAAATCCTATACATGGAATATTAAATTTTTCACAAATAGTATATACTGCTATACTCTCATTGTCTTCACAAGATGTATTTTTTCTTTTCTGTATCCATTTAATTCTATCTAATTCTCTATTAAAAATATCTCCACTTCCTAAAGTACCATAAAAAATATTATATTCTGTGCTACTATATTCTTTTGCAATATCTAGTAAAAAATTACTACATTTGACTTCAAAAGACCTGTTATCAAATTGCCATTCATATGGATTAGTTCCTTCATTTATATTTTTTACACCAGTAATAAAAGAATTAATATTCACACTCTTTTCTCCTATTACTATATCATTTCTATGTATATATTCTAAATGAGAACCAGCCACTCCTTGATTTAGAATTGCAACTGGATTAAATTTTTGAATTCCTATACATGTAGCTATGCTAACATTTATAATTCCTATTTGTGTTTCAGATATAATTACAGGATAATTGTTTAAATTTCCAAAATAAAATTTAAATCCATTTACAATTTCTTCTTTTTCTATAAGAATCTTTTTTAGTAATTCCTCTATTTCCATAGTCATAGCACCTTGTATAATAATTGGCTTCAACATTATTTATTCTCCATTACTTTCTAATTCTGCTTTAGCACTCTCTAAGATTTCATTAAAATCTTTAAATTGATAATTTGACAATTTGTTTATTTGTTCTCTATTACAGTCTGAATATTTGTCATATATAACAGTGACTTCTATTCCTGCATTATTAGCAGCTTCCACCCCTACTAGTGCATCTTCTATTATTAAACATTCCTCTTTTTTTACTTTTAGCTCATTTAATATTTTATAATGAATTTCTGGATTAGGCTTTATTTCTTTTACAGCTCCTTTTGCATAAACTAATTTAAATGTGTCTTCAAAATTAGCTTTTGATTTTATATTTTCATTAAATTTTTCGTATTTTTCGATTGTGCTATCATTGGTGGTGCTTGCAACTACTAATATAAAACCCTTATTTTTTAGAAACTTTAAAAGTTTTTCTGCATTAGGCTTATAATCTACTACTTCTTTTAAATACTTATCTGCTATTTCATATCTTAGTTTTTTTATTTCTTGTTTAGACATATTGGATTTATATTTTTCTTTTAAGAATCCGCAATATTCTAAATATGCATCATCTAGGCTTCTATATTCTTTTAATTTTGTATCTCTTTGATTTCCTATATCTACATCATCTAATTCTTTAGTACCTATCATTTTTATAAGTGTTTCATCTATTTCATTCCAAATTCCAACTGAATCTATTAAAGTTCCATCTAAATCAAATATAATAACTTTTTTATTTTTTAACATTATTTTTTTCCTCTACTATCTAATATATGTATTCATATCAAATACATCTAATGGAAATACTTTTCCTTCTTCCATATTTTTAATAAAGTTTAAGTTAATATCTGAGGCACGTAACTTATCATTTGCCATATTTTTTATTTCATCTATATCCAGCCATTTAACATTTAAAATTTCTTCTCCATCAACTTTAATATTTTCTTCTATAATATCTGCTATAAACCTCACATGAAAAACCGATTCACCATTTAATTTCTTTATTGTAGAAATTGGTAGTACACCTGTTAATTTTACTTTGCAACCTGTTTCTTCATATGTTTCTCTAATTGCTGCATCTAATATCGTTTCTAATTCATCAACACTACCTGCTGGAAAATTCCATTGTCCATAACAAATCTTTTGTCCTTCTTTCACCATTAAAATTTTGTTATCTTTTTTAATAATGCATCCTGCTACAATTTTCATTTTTCTACCTCCTAAAATTATAGATTTATTACATCTAAGTCATCTGGAACATATAAATTTCCACTAAAAAATTCTTTCCCTTCTTTTTCAAATTTCTCTTTTCTATTTTCCATTCTTTTATCGCCTATATGCCATAAAACTAAATTTTTAATTTTTAAATTTTCTATAATTTCACAAATATCTTTTACAGTTGAATGGTTCTTTTCATGTGGTTTAAAAACTTCTTTATCTGCTTCTAAACAAAATACTTCTGATAATGCCCAATCTGTATTTTTAATCTTGGCATATATTTTAGTAGAAAGTGGAGCATCAGCTAAAAAAGTTAATACTTTTCTATTATTTAATTTTGTTTGAAAACCATATAATTCACTTTCCTCAGAATATAAGTCTAATACTTCTATATCGTATCCTATTATATTGTATTTTTTTCCATCTTCAATTTCGTGATAAATAACATTCTCATCATACTTTTCTTTATGCACTGGATGAAAAGTTGCTGTTACAAAAGGATCTATAATTTCTTTTACTTCTTTTGGACAATATATATTTAATTTACCTTCATATTTTTTACCGTCCTACACTGCACATTCTATGACATATATTACGTAATATATAAAAAATTCCTAATAAATGGTCAATATGTTTATGAGATATAAATACATCATGAATATCATCAATTTTTACTTTACTATCTCTTATCTGTTTTAAAATTTGCAGACCTCCTCCTGTATCTACTAAAAAGTTTTTATTATCATTTTGCAATATAAAACACGTATTAAAACAATCAAGTGGTGTTCCTGCTCCTGTTCCTAATACTAAAATTCTTTCCATTTTACTTCTCCTAAAATAAAACCTATTTAATTACTTAATGTTTAAGTATTCTATCATATAATCATAAAAAAGTGAATATACTAAATATTAACTAATTGATAATACTCACCTTTTTCATTCATCAGTTTTTCATGGTTTCCTTGTTCAATTATCTTTCCATCTTTCATAAGTAATATATTATCACATTTTTTTATAGTAGATAGTCTATGAGCTATAATTAAGCTTATTTTATTTTTAGTTATTTCCTCAATTCCTTTTCTAACTAGCATTTCAGATTTATATGAAAGTGATGCTGTTGCTTCATCTAATATTATAATTTCTGAATCTTCTACCATTATTCTACTAAAATTGATTAATTGCTTTTCTCCTGCTGAAAAAATATCTGTATCATTTGAAATTTTAGTTTCATATCCTTCTTTTAATGACATAATTTTTTCATGCAAATTTAATTTTTTACATATTTCAATAATCTTTTCTTTTGAAATATTCTTATTGGTATAATTAATATTTTCTAAAATAGTACCATCAAATATAACTACTTTCTGCATAATATATCCAATTTTATTTCTTAAACTCTTTATGCTATATTCTTTATAATCATTTCCATTTATTTTTATTTGTCCTTCTTGTAAATCATAAAACCTACACATTAAATTTACCATACTGGTTTTTCCACTGCCAGTTCTTCCAACTAAAGCAATACTCTCATTTCTATTTATTTTTAAAGAAATATCATTTAATACCTTTTGGCTATCAGTATATGAAAATGCAACATTTTTAAATTCAATATTTTCAACAGTTTCCAATTCTTTTCCGGTACTCAAATTATCTTCTTCTTTTTCTAAAATATTATTTATTTTCTCATAGGCAATTCTACCTGCGTTTCTAAACTGAAAGCCTTCTATAACCCATCTAGCATAAACTTCTGGCTGGTCTATATATCTGGCAAGTATAATTAAAGCACCATATGATAAAATTCCCTGCTGGACACTTATACTACCTACCAAAATATTAGCTATTCCTACAAAAGACACCATAAACTCATATAAACATGTATATAACCTTATATTTTTCTCTAATTTTTTTACCGCTTTTTCATATTCTTTAATTAGTGATTTTATTTCTATTATTCTTTGATGCTCAGCTTCTAAAGATTTTATTGTTTGGTAACCTTGTACTTGTTCATTTGACCAATTAATTATTTTTGCATTAGCATCTCTTTTTAATTTCATAAATTTTCTTGATTTTTTATTTATTAAAAAAGTAACAGAAAATCCCAGTAAATAAATAAGAAAAGTTATTGTTATAATTTTAACATCTAAATACATTAATACTGCTAATGTTCCAAATAATCTAAGTATTCCTCCAAAATATGCTCTACAAATCCCAAATGTATAATATTTTGAAAATTCTTTTGTATCATTTATTACATTTTCTAATACTTCTCCAACTCTAATCTTATCAATTTCTTTTTGTTTCATATTTTGCAGTTTTAAAAAAATCTTTTCTCTGTAATCGGCTTCTATTTCTTTTTCAAAAGAATCGTGATTTATATCTTCATATATAGTAATTAGCCCTCTAAAAATATTAACAATAAAATACAAAACGCCTAGTTTTATAATCATATCAATATTTTTACTTGGAATTGCATATTCAACCATAACAATCATAAATGCAATAAAAGTAATTACCATAATACTAGTTCCGATTCTACCTGCCGAAACTTTTAATGCTTTCACTTTATAATTTTTAAAAATTTCTTTTAACATTATTAAATTTCCTCTTCTGCAAATATTTTATTTTGAGTCATTTCTATTATATCTTTATATGTACTTTGTCTTTCCATTAGTTCTTCATGTTTTCCAACTATTACTGTTTTATTATTTATAAATAAAACCTTATCACATTTTTTTACTACTTCTACATCATGTGATAATATTATACTTCCTCTTTTTATTGAAATAATATTATTTAAAATATTTAGTTTAGTTTTTGTATCAAGTTTTGATAAAGAATCATCAAAAACAATAAACTTATTATCTCTTAATAATGTTCGTGCAATAGCTATCCTTTGCTTTTGACCTCCTGAAATGTTATTTCCACCATTGCCTATCACGTACTGAATATTACCTTCAAATTTTTTTATATCTTCATATATATCTGCAAGTCTGCAAACTTCTATTATTTCACTATCACTTACTATTTTACTTGTAATGTTTATATTGTTTTTTATAGTATCAGTAAAAAGATATGTATCTTGCAAAACTATACCAATATAACTTCGTATACTATTTTTGCTAACATTTTTAATATTATTTTTTCCTATAAAAATTTCTCCTGTATAATCATAAAAACCAATTAAAGTTTTAGCAATTATTGTTTTTCCTGAGCCATTATCTCCTATAATTGCAACATTTTCTCCTAATTTTATATCAAAGTTTAAATTCTTTAATATTTCATTTTTATCTATTTTTATACTAACATCCTTAAATACAATATCTCCATCTAATTCTACATCTGGGTTTATCTCTTTATCTTCTTTATACTCCATTAAATTTGAAAGCTTTTTATATGCTACAATAAATTCATTAATTTTTGACAATTTTTCTGATGACTCATAGGCATAAGACAAAATCTTTGTAGCATAACTTAATAAAATTGATATAGTTGCCAAAGTTAATTCTCCTTTTACAACTAAAATACCGCCCCATAATAATATAAATGGTTCTTTAAAATTTCTTAAAGTATGAACTGTTATTACATATATAGCTCTTAACTTAGCAAAAGTTATTTCTTTAGCTTTGCATTTTTTATTAATTTTTGAAAATTCATTAATCTCTTTTTCTTGTCTATTAAAAATTTTAAGCATCTTGGATTCTTCTACACTCATTGTAGTTCTATTTATTATATCTCGATTGAGTTCAACAATATCTTCAACAATTGGATTAGATATTTTAAAAAACAATATAGATAAAATCACTATAATAGAGCATATAATTATAATGAAAATTCCTACTGAGATATTTAATTCTATAGTTTGTGCTACTGCAAAAATCACTACAAAAATAGTATCAAAAAATAACGTTATTTGAGAATTAAAAAAATCAGAATATATCGCTGCATCATTATTAACTCTTTGCATAACATTTGATTTATCAATTTTACTAAATTCTAAATACTCAAGCTTAGGAATATGTTCTAAAATAGATAGTTTTACATTTCTATTTATTTTTAAATTAAATAATGTATTTGTTTTTAATTTTATATAATTTACTAAAAAAATTATAATATTTAAACAAATTAGAACCACTACTAAAACTAATATTTGTGAAATTTTATTTTCTGAATAAAATAAATTTCTTATAAAATAAGGAATTACACTTATATTACCAAGTATAATTCCATCCAATGCATATTGTATAAACATTGGCACATAAACTAAAAGCTTTGAATATACTGCACTCAGCACCAATGTTAATAATATATATTTTTTTGTTCCTTTTAATGTTTGTTTTAAAAAATTCATATTACATTCCTTATGTCCAATTGGGGACGTTTATTAAGGGACATTTTTGTCCATTTTTATACGTATGTTGTTTCATTCATACTAGATATCATTTATTACTCAATTTCTATGCTCTCATCATTTTCTAATATTTCATAATCTACTTCATATTTACTGAACATTTCTTCTATATATTTAAAATCTGGTGGAAATGCTGGATTATCCATATGAACTGGTATTGTAAGAACTGCACCAATCTCTTTTGCATATAATGCTGCTTCAAAAGCAGACATTGTTAGCCCGTGTCCAGTTACTGGGATAACTAATATATTTGCTTTATAATTATTTTCAAAACAAATTGTATCACTTGTTGTATATAATCTATTTTCTCCATCATCAACAATATACCCTACATTTTCATATATTGCTTTTCCGCCTTTTAATAATGGTTGATATCCGTGTATTGCGTGAACTACTTCTACTTTTATACCTTCTAATTCTATAACATCGTTTTCTTTAACTATGTTTATGCTTAAGTTAGAATTAGCATCTTGAACTTCTTTAGTTGAATATATTTTTATATTACTATCTATTTTTTCTAATACCTCTGTGTTACAATGGTCTGGATGTTTATGTGTTATTAATATAATATCTACACTATTCCAAATATCAAAATATTCTTCTTTATATTTTAATTTTCCTGGATCTATTAAAATCCTTTTTTCTTTAGTTTCAATTAATAAACATGATTGTGGTAATTTTGTAATTTTCATAATTTATCAACCCTTTCTTTATTTATGTCCAGTTGAAGACGTATGTTTTTGGACACATCTCTTTTGAACACATAATTTATTAACTTCTTCTTTATTATCAAACATACGCATAAAATTGGACAAAAATGTCCAAAAACATACGTCCCTAACTGGACACTCTTATGGCAAATACGGAATAGGATTTACAGGACTTCCTCCTATAAGTACTTCAAAATGCAAATGTGTTCCAGTAGAATTTCCCGTACTACCAACAGTTCCTAAAACTTGACCTTGAGATACTTCTTGCCCTTTTGAAACTTTTCTTGTTCCAGCAAGCATATGTGCATATAACGTCATAGTTCCATCATGATGATTTATTACAACATACTCTCCATAACTTCTATATGTACCATTACTATTTTTCTTAGCTTCTGATTTTACAACAGTTCCTGCTTTTACTGCTACAACATTTTTTCCTACTACATTTCTATTTACATCTATACCTGTATGACCTCTATAAGAAGGATATACTAATTTGTTTATATTTGCTCTTGAGCATCCTTGAACTGGGAATATATATCCGTGTGCACTAGGTGCAACATTATCATCGTCATCTTCGTCATCATCATTCTGACTAGAACCTGAAGCAGTTGTATTAGAAGAGTTGCTATTTGATGAACTGCTTGATGATGGCTTTTTATTTTTTTCAGCTTTTTTCTTAGCAGCTTCTTCTGCTGCTATTGCTGCTAATTCGCTTTGGATTTCTTTTCTATCTTCTTCCATTTCATCTAATTTTTCATTTAATTCTGACTCTTCAGCTGATAAACTAGAGGCTATCTCTTGTTTCTGTTTTACTGCTGAATTTAAAGAAGATTTTTTTCCAACTAATTCTTGTTTTGATGTTTCAACTTCTGTTTTTGATGTTTCTAATGAACCTTTTTCAGTTTCTATTTGTTTTTTAGTACTATCTATTTTTTGTAATAATTCTTGGTCAGCTTCTGCCATCTGTTCTATTAAATAATATTTTGAAATAAAATCTGTTAAACTTTCTGATGTTAATAACATATCTAAATATGACACTGTTCCAGTTTCATATAAAGCTACTAGCCTTTTATCTAGCAACGCTTTTTGCTCTGCATATTTTTTTTCCTGCTCATCTATATTGCTTTGTTTATTTTGTATTTCAGTATTCAAATTGTTTATTTTACCTTGTACATTATTTATTTCTTTTTGATATGTGGAAATTTCTGCATTTAAATCATTTATTTGATTTAATGCATCAGTCATTTGTCCATGTACATTTTCAATTTCGGAACTAGTTTCTTTAATTTTATCATCTAAATCTTTTTGTTGCTGATTAAGCTCTGATTTATTAGCTGCATATACTCTAATTATTAAACTAAATATCATTATTATAATAAAACAATTTATTAATATTATTTTTACTTTATTCATTTTATCCTCCGTTTTTTGCTTTATAATTTGTATATCTATTTCTAAATTTTCTTTTGCTAAATTTTGCCACTTTTTATAGCATTATTTTACATTATATTGAACATATTTTTCAATACTTTTTGACATTTTGATACAAAAAAGATATATAAATTGTTACAATCAACAGTTTATATGTCTTCTATTTTTATACTATATAAACAATTTTATTTTCAGGAAAATATCTATTTAAAATTTCCTTAAAAAACTCTTCTCCTTCTTCTCTTATATTCTTTTTATACATATATTTCCCTCTACCTCTTCCAGTCATTAAATCTTGATTATATAAATTTATAGCATTTGGAAAAGCTTCCCCGTTTATCATTCTATGAACATAGCTATATGTCATAAAAATTATTTCAAAAAATACATCTTTTTTTACATCTTCTGATAAACTTTCACTCAAATATTTTACTAGCCCTTCGTACTCTTCTTTCCAATTATCTATTAAAACTACTGGAGCTATTAATATTCCTACTTTATATCCTGCTTGTTTCAATTTATTTATTGCTTCTATTCTATTTTTTAGTCTTGATGTTCCAAGTTCAATTTGATTTATTATTTTCTCTGGATTTACACTCATTCTTATGATTATTCTATTATTATGCTTTATTTTACATATTGAATCTACCATATCAAATTTAGTTGGAAATGTTAAATAACCTTTTTGCATATTAGAAAATTCTTTAATAGTCCACTCCAAGTTGCCTGTAATAGTGTTTTCAAGAATTAAATCGCTATTACTTCCTATTTCAAAAGTTAATTCCTTTTCAGAGTTATTTGCCACCTTTTTTATTTTTTGCATCATTTGTTTTCTATTTACAAAAAGCCTCAAATATGCACATTTATTATAATTACAAACTAAATAACAGTATAAGCACATTGCTGTGCATCCAGATGATGTATATGGAACTAAGTAATCAGAAACTTTATGATTTTCTACAAATTTATGTGTTTTTCTAACCCCAATAATTAAATTCCTTTTCATTTTTGGAAATTCTGAATTTTCTTTTTTTCTCATTTCTTCTATATTATTATGACTATCAATTATAATTTTAGGAATATTACTATACTTTTCTAATAATTCTTTTCCTAACTCATAATTTTCTATTTCTTTTTCATAATAAATATTATCTGGTATAAACATAAATAAACTCCTTTATTTATATTTTAACCATAAGTATTATAACTATTCTTACTTATTTTCTTCATTAACATAGGTCATTATTCTATTTTACGTTTTTATTTTTTATGTAATTTCTATCTAAATACTCATCTGCCAATATGTCCATACATATTCTGTCATAATATTTTCCATTTACATATTCACATTTTCGTCTTCTTCCAAACTCTTTAAAACCACATTTTTCATAACATCTTTTGGCTCTATCATTACATTCAATTAATTGTAAATATATATTATTCAAATTCATATAATTAAAGCCATAATCTAATATTAATTCTATTGCTTCTGAACCATATCCTTTGTTTCTATATTCTTTATTTCCTATAAATATTCCCAATGTAGCTCTCCTACTAATAGTATTTATCTGTTCTAAACTTATAGTTCCTATCATTTTGTTTTCTTCTAATGTTACAATACAGAATCTTGCATCTGTATTTAAAAATTTATTTAAATACTCTTTCTCACTTTCTAATGTTGTAATTTCTCCACTCCTTCCAATATAATCTGTTATTTCAAAATCATTTAACCATTCTGTGAATATTTCTGCATCTTCTACATTTAAGGGAGATAGATATATATTTTCTCCAACTAACTTCTTAAAATATTTCATTGTTTCACCTCTTTAATCATTTTTACTATATTTAATATTTTTTCATCAGTTTCTTTATCATAATTGTTATATACAATATAATCAAACATATTCTTAAGTTTTTCATCTGTCGTTATTTTATTATAATGTTCTTTTATCTCTAAAATTCTTGCCTTTTCTACTTCTGATTTTAAATTTCTATCTTTTAACTTTGATATACAAATTTCTATATCTTTTGGTAATAAATAGATTACTTTTAAATTTGGACAAATTCTTTTAAAATCTTGTATACAAGAATAATGCATTTCAAAAACCATATTTTTATTTGAAAAAATTTCTTCTTTAGTATAAGCATATGTATTTCCTAAGAATTCAAATTCATATGCAAGCTTTCCTGAATCTCTCAATTCTTGTATTTCTATTTTGTTTAAAAATATTTTATCTTCACTATTTACTTCACCATATCTTATTTCTCTATTAGTTATAATCTTTACTTTTTCAAAATTTAACTCATCTACAAGTTTATTCTTATAATATGATTTTCCTACACCTGTAACTCCTGCAATACCTATTAACATATTTGACCCCTATTTTAAATAACTATATTTTTCACTTACAATTTTATATAGTTCTATAGCCCCTTTGCTTAAATCTTCTAAATTTACTTCTCCTATTTTATATCTTTCATATCCTAAACACTTATTAGGCTCTTTTATTTTTAGTTCTCCACTTTTCAGACTTCCCTTATATACTACATATATCCAAGCTTGTTCTTTATTATATCTAACATCAAAAGTTTTAGCATATGTTGCTGTGATAAATTCTTCTATTTCTATATTTGCATCTGTTCCAACTTCTTCTACAATTTCTCTGTTTAATGCAGATTTAAAATCTATATCACTCTCTTTAACTCTTCCACCTATTGTCTCTAATTTTAAAACTTCGTCCCTACATCCTGGTCCTCTTCTTTGAAAAATTATTTTATTATCCTTATCAAAAGCATATACAATTACTGCAACTTCATAATCATCTAAAATTTCTTCTTTATTTTTTACAAATTCTTTTAATGTTTTCATATCTTTTATTTCTTCTTTAAATAATTCCATATTTTTTCTCCATCTAAAATATATAAACTTCTTTTGCTTATTATACAATATAATTTTATTTTTTCAAGTATTATTATGTAATGCCCTGACATTTATTGACAGGGCATTACACTAATGTTTAATTCAAATTTTAGCCATATCTCTTGCAAATAATGGAAGATACAAATCCGTTACAATTTGTTTCTGTCCCTTGTCGCATAGTTCGACTTTTAAGTCTTTCTTTTTCACTTGGAAAGTTACATCATAATTTCTCCCACCTGGAAAAAGAATTATACTCCCCTTATAATATACCCGTGTTGTAGTCGTTCTCGAATATTCAAACTTCGACAATTTTGGTGCCTGTTTTGACTGCCTCCCCAAAAATCTTTTAATTGCTCTCTCATAATTGTTAATATTCCTCATGCCTGTATTTACCTCCAAATTTATTTGAAAATATTTTATAAAATAACATCTTTTATATTGTATCATGTTTACATAATTTGGTCAATGCTTTTCTCATTACTACTAACTAGAATATTTATTATTATCGAAAACTTCTACTGGATATGTATTTTTATTTTCAATATCTCGAACAGTTTTTATAGCAGTTTCATAACCTCTTAACTCCTCTTCCTTCATATTCTTTATTTCGTCCATTTTTATCCATTTAACATCTAAAATTTCATCTCCATCATATGATATATTTTCTTCAACCATTTCCGCTGTAAACCTTATTAAAAGATGTGATTCATTTTTATAATCAATACTAATTATGGGTAATAATCCTGTAAGCTTAACCTTACATCCTGTTTCTTCAAAAGTTTCTCTTAAAGCTCCTTCTGATATTTTTTCAAAATCTTCTACATGACCTGCTGGATAATTCCACTGTCCATAACAAGATTCTTTTCCCTCTTTTACCATTAATATTTTATCATCTTTTATTATTACACATCCTGCTATAACTCTCATTCTTTCCTCCTTATTTACAATATTTTCTATTTATAGTAATTTCACTAACTTCTATATTTTTTGGTAAATTTAATATATTTAACATAAATTTAGCTATATCTTTTGGATTCATCCATTCATTTGGATTTTCTATTTTAGTTCCATTGTATTTTTCATGCATTTTAGTATTCATACCGCCAACATTAAACTGTATTACTCTGCAATTGTAATTTTTTAATTCAAGTTGCAAATTATAACTACTTCCTCTTATCGCCCATTTAGATGTAGTATATGCTAATTGATCTTTATATCCTTGTTTTAAACCAACTGTTGAGCCAACATTTATAATATCTGCTTCATTTCTTTTTATTAACTTCATTAAACTTGCTGCTATAAAGCACGGTGCTATAGTATTTATTTTTATTAAATTTTCTAAACATTCATATGTTAATTCTTCTAATTTCTGTATTCCTGGAACTCCTGCACAATTTATCAAAACATCAAAATTATTATACTTTTCTTTGATTCTGTTGCAAGCATTTTTTATAGAAGTATCATCTGACAAATCTGTTTCTATAAAATCACATTTATAATTAGGTCTCGTTCTACAAATAGCAATTATATTAATGTTATTTTCTACGCATAATTCTCCAAATTCTTTACCTAATCCATCACTAGCACCTGTTAATATTATATTTTTCATTTTAACGTTCCTCTTCTCTTTCTAAATACTTTTCTAACAAATATCTATGATATTCAAAATACATTTTATCAGCTATTTTTTCTGGTTTTACCCATACTAGTTCGTGATCTTCTTCTATTGGTTTACAAACTTTTTCTCCTATTTTAGCTTTATAAAAATCCATTACTGCTAATTCATATTTATCCATAAGTTCAAAATAATAGTAGCAACCTAAACTATCAATATATTCTATATCTTTTAAAGAATATCCTATTTCTTCTTTGCTTTCTCTTATTAACGCTTGTTTTGAATCTTCATTTTCTTCTATTTTACCACCTATTAAATTATACATATTATGTTTTTTTATATATGCAACTGCTGTTTCTCCTTTTTCATTAAATATTAAACCACAAGCTGTTCTTCTTTCTTTATATTCTTTACCTTCTAATTTTTCTCCTATATATTTCATAATTTTAATGCCCCTTTTTGTTTTTTCTATACATTCCTGTTGTTAATTCTAATATATAATTTTCTAAACTTGCACAATTATTCTTTTTCGCTATTTCAATTTCTTGATTTATATCATATGGAACTCTTATAAATTGTATAGAAAGTGAGCTCCTTTGTCTACTACTATATTCTCCTTCTAGTATTGTATAATAAGCTTGCAAAGTTTCAGACATATCTTTTATAGTTTCATCATGATTTAAATTTTCAACTACATTACCTACACTACCTACATTTACTAAAGTTTTATTATAAAATTTCTGCATATATTGAATATGTATGTCTCCATATAATACAATATCTGGCGATATTCCGTTTTCATCCTCAAATAGTTTCATTTTTTCTTCTACACTTGCAAAATCTAAAACTCTAAAATTTGTATCATTTTTTGAAGCATGAAACATTCTAATTAAGCTACCACTCATATAAAAATCATAATACATAGGAAGATTTTCTAAAAATTCTAGTCTTTCTTTTCCTAATTTTTCTCTATGCCATATTTTATGTAATGTATTACCATTTATTGCGCCTTCATCTGCATTACCTTTTACTATTATTTCGCATTTTTGTTTTACAATATCTACTACTTCACATGGAGATGAACCACGTAAAACTAAATCTCCTGCACAAAATATTCTTGTTATACCTCTTTTGCTTATATCTTCAAGTACTGTTTTTAATGCTGTTATATTACCATGTATATCCGATATAATCGCTATTTTCTCCACTGGTTACCTCCAACTACTTTATTTAATATTTATATCACTTTTTTATGTTATTGTAAATTGATTATTTACAAATATCATTAATAATTTGCTTATATTGTTCTACTAACATATCTAAACTTTTTTTAGTGATATATTCATCTACTTCATGTGCTGTTATTGGTCCAGCTCCTAATATAATAGAATCTGTTTTTAAAAAACTTGCTTCTGTAATAAAGTTAGAAGTTTTATTTGATAATTCTGATTTATTAAAAAAAGCTGAAATACAATTTACTGTTCTTACATCTGCTGAATATTTTCTTTTCAATTTTTCTATTTTTTCTATAATCTTTTCTTCAACTTCATTATTTATTGTTCTAAAATCAACTAAAAACTCACATGTCTCTGGAACTGAATTAATAGCACTTCCTCCATTTATTTTTCCTATATTCATAGTTGTATATGGTATTTCAAAATTTGAATTTAAATCTAATTTTATTTTCTTTTCATAAAATTCATTTAATTCATTTATAAAATTTATTGCACTCATAATAGCATTTTTACCTTTTTCTGGAGTACTAGAATGAGCTTTTTTACCTTTAAAAGAAATTTTATATTCTAATAATCCTTTACTTCCAATTATAATTTCATTATTTGTAGGTTCTCCTATTATCATTTTCTGAGGAAAATTCTTTTCATATTTTACTACTTCTTTTATTCCATTAAAACCAATTTCTTCATCATATGTAAAATATAATTTTATTCCTTTATTTAATTTTTTAAAATTAATCTGTGATACTGCTGAAATAATTGCAGCTATTCCAGATTTCATATCACAAACTCCTAGTCCGTATAATCTATCATTTGATTTTGTTAATTTGAATTTATCATATTTCCATCCATCTGTAAATTCAACTGTATCTGTATGACCTAAAAAACCTAGTGGTGTTTTACTACTATTGGACATAATTAAAAATTTATCTCTTTTTTCTGTTCTAAATTCTAAAGTTTTCAATATATTTTCTATGTAATCTAATATACCTTTATTTTCTTTATCTTTCACTGTATTATATTTTACTAAATTCTCTAAAACTTCTTGTGCTTCTATCATATTAATCTCTCCTTTTCAATAATTCTACTAGGATTTACTCTCTCAATTTCATTTTTCAAATTATTTAGTTTCAAAGCATTTAAATCAATATCTAAAAATATATTTTTCATACTTTCTACTTTTCCATTAATTCTTTTCATTTCAACATTTTGAACCAATTTTGGAATTTGTTTAAAACCAATTCTTAACGCAATTCCAAGTGACATAGAGCCTCTTTCTAATGTTCTCATATATAATTTGTCATATCCCATCTCTTTAGATTTCATAACTCCATATAACATAAGTTGATTTCCAAGTCCCATCCTTCTATACTCATCTAGTACCGCAACATCTGCTAAATACATTACTTTATCAGTTTCAAATTTAACAGGTTGACTCTCTTTTCTTCCTCTTTCTAGTGCTATTAATCCGCATACATTTCTCTTCACTATATGCACCATAAACAATGCCTTTTTGCTTATACTCTCTAAAAATTTCTTCCAGCTCTTCTTCTGTATATTTTTCGTTATAAGGTGGTCCAGAAAATACCTTATATACTTTTTTAAAATCTTCTAAATCTGTAAGTTCTCTAATTTTACCTTTCATAACTTTCCTCCTATAATATTTTTAAAGAATAGAAATAAAATAAAGACTATATATAGAATTTTCCTACATATAGTCTTTTAAATAGATATATTTAAAATATTTTTAAACTATCGTAGGCACAACACTTTTTGCTTGTACCTACACATTTTTAAATGCAATAGTTACAAGCTCCTACGATGATGATCTAATTTGTTGTTTAAAAATATTTGTAATTTCATATTTTACCTCTTTTCTTTATAATTAGTATTATAGCAAATTTTACATTTTACGTCAACTTGTATAATTTCTTATTGTTATAGGTTTATTATTATTTGATGCTCTATGGTCTTATATCGTGGTATGCTGCTATCACAATTTATAATTCTTTTATATCTTTTATTAATTTGTTGACATTCTCTTCTTTAGTTGCCCAACTTGTGCAAAATCTGGCTACACTATTATTTTCATCTACTTTTTCCCATAATGAAAATGAATATTTATCCGATAGTTTTTTTAATTCTTTGTTTGATATTATTGGAAATTGTTGGTTAGTATATGAATCAAATAAAAACTGATACCCTTTGTCAGTAAATGCTTTTTTTATTTTCATTGCCATATTAATTGCATGTTTTGATATATCAAAATACAAATTATTTTCAAATAGCACATCAAATTGTATTCCCAAAAGTCTTCCTTTTGCTAGCATTGCACCTCCTTGTTTCATATAGTATCTAAAGTTTTCTTGAAGATTTTCATTTGTAATAACAACTGCTTCTCCAAATAATGCACCTACTTTAGTTCCACCTATATAAAAAACATCACAATTTCTAGCTATATCTGAAATATCCATGTCACTTTTTTCTGACATTAATCCATATCCTAATCTTGCACCATCAATATAAAGTGGTAATTTACATTCTTTGCAAGTTTTATATAAATTTTGTAATTCTTCTTTACTATAAATTAATCCATTTTCAGTTGGATATGATATATATACCATTCCTGGTTGTACTACATGTTGACGATTTTCATCATCATAGTATCTTTCATATATTTCCTTTATATCTATATCTCTTAGTTTACCATCTTTTGTATTTATAACTAGCACTTTATGACCTGTTGACTCTATTGCTCCTGTTTCATGTACATTTATATGTCCTGCTTCTGGACTTATAACTCCTTGATATGGTTTTAATATAGAAGCTATTACTGTCATATTAGTTTGAGTTCCTCCAACTAAAAATTGCACTTCTGCATTTGGAGTTTTACATATTCTTTTTATTTTTTCTCTTGCTAAATCACAATATTCATCTTCACTATATCCTTGTGTTTGAACTAAATTTGTTTCTTCAAATTTTTTTATTATTTCTGGACATGCTCCTTCTAAATAGTCACATTCAAATCTTATCATTTTTATTTTCTCCTTGTTGTTATTTTAATTAATTTCAGCAGTAGTTCCTACTGTACCACTTATATTATTAGGCAAAACTACTACTGGACGAATTCCTGCATCTTCTCTTTTACATGTATTACCACATATCTCTCCATTGCAATATACATTCCACATATATTGAGTATTAGTATTTGATATAGAAGATAACCAGTATACTGTACAACCATTATATGCACTTGTGTATGGCACATAAAGTGTATCTGTGCAGTCTATTACTACTATTTGTTCACTTTCTGGATTTGTACCTAAATTTGTGTTATATTTTTCATTATAGCTTGATATTAATATTTCAAAAGTTGGAGAACCCATAGCCTTTGCTCCATCTGCACCGAACTGCAAATTCATTCCAATAACTTTGATTTGTTAACCCTTTTAATAGTACTTCTCTACTGACACTAGAATATACATTATGTGTATTACATACATCTAGCCCAGTACCTTTTGGTAGTAAATCATTAGGTAAAAAATCATCCAATATTATATATATGTTATTTTTATCATTATATAATATTTTCCAATTACTAACCTCTTGCTTATTTACTGTTACTTTATAATCTATGCTTTTTCCATAATCTTTTGGTTCTATTATTTCTGTTAAATTGCCTCTTCTTATTTCTTCTATTTCTATATCAGTGTTATCTTTATTTTTAGTATTTATTATATTAAAAAAATTTAGTGTATCAGATAATGTTACGAAAATGATTCCTACTACTAGCAATAACATTATAAATATTATTATTTTCTTTTCTACATTATTAGATTTTCTTCTTCTCATTTGTTTCCTCCAATTATTTAGTTAATTCATAACTTTGATTAATAAGTTCTCTAACTACACCTGCATCTATATTTTTTCTTATTATTATCGTATTCCAATGTTGCTTATTCATGTGATAAGCTGGAATTATGTAATCATATTTTTTTCGCAATAATTCTGAGTACATTGAATCTGTTTTTACATTTAAATATAATTCTCCATTAACCTCCATTATTAAAGCAAACCATTTCTTATTATTTAAATGCTTCATTGTTACTGAAATATAATCATCTCTAAATGGTTGATCTTTAAAAGTTTGAGGTAATGTTAAACAATATTCTATTATTTCTTTTTTATCCATTCTTAACTTTTCCTCAACTTATTTTATAAATAACTTACAATATCCTCAAACGTATCAAATCCACTTTCACTATTTATGTGTCCTGCATCAGGAATTAAAATTTGCTCTGTTGAAATTGTATTAGCAAATTCTTTTTCTGCTTCATATTTTACATACGGATCATTATTTGAATAAAAACATACTATTTCAGATACATATTTTCTTACTTCTTCTAGATTATCTGTATACATAGACTTATTAACTGTATCATATTCTTCATTTATTCCAAAATAATTATTGAACCCACAAACAGAAATAAGTTTCTTTATTTTTACTTTGTTTTCAATTAAAAATTTTGATATAAAAACAGGTGCTATACTATGAGCTATTATTATAGTATTTTCTCCTATTAACCCTATATCCAAATAATTTTTTAATAATCTACTCCAATTTTCATAATTTTGATATCCTACCCCAACAGGGAAGTTTGGTACATATACTTGCTTACCTTCTGTTTGTATAAAATCGTGTAACCATCCTATCCAATTTGAATACGGACTACTAAATGAGCCATGTATTATAAAATAATTCTCCATCTTTTCCTCCTATAATTACACAGTATCTTGTTTAATTTTTATAATATCTTCTTTAATCTCTGTTAATTGCTTATCCATACTGTCAATATACTTTTCAAAAAAAGTAATCATTTCTGCTACCTGATATTCTGATAAGTTTTCTATACTCACTTTCTTATTCATAAGATTATTAGCCAAATTTCTTTTCTTTATTGCTGATTCAACACTTTTATCTAAAGATATGCTTTCAATAAAACTATTGTCAATATTTGATTCTTTAATATAATCTTTCTCAGTATGAATGTTTTCATTTTTATATTCTTTTGAAAATATTCCTTTAAAAAATTTTTTAATTTTATACCATACTGTATCTGTTTTTATTAATTCTTTATCCATCTTTTTTATCTCCTGTAGATTTTTTATTCTTTTTCAGTTGTTGTTTTATCTTCTCTAGAAGATTTATCTTTATATTCTTCCAATAGTTTTTTTGCATCTTTTAATTTAGTATTTTTTTCTAATGCTGTTTCAACTAGACTTTCTAATCTTTCTCTGTTCCCCTCTTTAATAACTGGCAATTCTATTCCTTCATATGGATAATTTTTATCAGATTTATAAAATTCTTCATATTCCTTTTTAACTTCAGCATCATCAAATATTTGCTTTAAAAAATCTATTTTTAATTTATCTTCTACATAAAACATCTTCTCTATAATATTTTCTGATAAAGTATTTTCTCTTTTTTTATATTCTTTATGTTCTTCTTGATACATTTCATCTACTAAAGTTAATCCTGGTTCATATTCTTTTTTCATAAAGTCATCTATTGCTTCGCACATAATTAAACATCCATTTTCATCACGTAAAGTCTGTAAATATTCAGGAACTATTTTAGCCAATTCATCATCCAATTTAGCAGCTTCTGCAAATTGAAAAATTTTAGATACTTCTGGTGGATAGTACCCATACCCAGTAAAAAAAGTTACATCTGTTTCTAAATTTCCTTGACCTATATCAAATAATCTTTTTAACCTTCCTGCTTCTATACTATTATCATCTATAAATAAAATTGAATTATAGCCAAATGTAGTTACTGGTTTTCCATTTCCTACATTTACATCTTTTATTTTTGCTTCATGCTCTAATGGATACTCTTCTTCATTAAAATACTTCCACGCTTCTTCATTATCACGTGTTAGTATTCTATCAAATATATTTCTTAATTCTGGTTTTAATTCTAAAAATTTTTCCACCCAAGTTTGTCTAGCTGTTGTACATAAAACAACATCAATTCCATGATTTTTAACTTCCTCTAATTTTTTAATAAGTTCATCTAAATGAGGTCTTAACATCATTATTTGATTATCTTCTCCAAATAGTCCTCTTTCTAATGTTTCATCCATATCTAAAATAATTGCTCTTCTTAAATCTTTCATTTTCTTCTGTTCTCCTATGTGAATCTATTTTTCTAATTCTACACCATTAATATTTATTACTGTAAATTGATTATTATTATATTCTAACACAGTAGTTCCCAAATCTTCAATTCCTACTATTTTTTTGTCTATGTTTAATATATTTTTAAATATACTTCTATATACTCCACCATGTGTAACTATTGCAATACAATTAAAATCTTTACTACTTTTAACTATATAATTAATTGCATTTTTTATTCTATCATCAAATTCTTTTATGTCTTCTCCGCCTAAAAAAGTATTGCCTGTATAATATCCAAAGTTTTTATATTCTTCTTTTTTTAATACATATGAAAATATTTCTTTTGCACGTTCTTTATTTACTCCTGACATAATTCCATATTGATTTAGCTCTCTAATATTTTCCACTATCTCTAATTCTGCATTTATATTTTCATTAAGTATTTGTGCTGTTTGATATGCTCTTTTATATGGACTTGTATAAAACTTTTGTATTCCATAATTTTCTATTTTTGATTTGTAATCCTTAACTTTATTTTTTCCGTTTTCAGTTAAATCAAAATCAGCAATTCCTCCATAACAGTCTTCTATATCATCTATAGATTCACTATGTCTTATTAAATAGATTTTCATATTATATGTCCCTTTCTATTTTTTTAAATCAAATACAATAACAGGTACTCTCATTTCGTTTTCAGTTAATCCACAATGTGATGATTTCTTCTCCTCTTGTTTTTTCATTTCATTAGATAAATATGTTCCCATTTTTATTCCTATATCTGACACAGCTATAGCTATATAGTCTCCTAAAAATTCATCTATTTTTTTATGTTTATCACCATATCCTAATAAATTTTCTTTTAATAAATTTTCTCTAGAATATAAAATATATTTATCTTTAAACATTTTATTAAATATTTGCTCAAAATCATTTTTCTTATTTTCTTTTACAAAAAAGCCGACCATTCTTGACTCTAGTGTTGGAGGCATTATTAAACAATCTTGTATTTCTTCAATTTCTAATATATCTACAAATTCTTTTATATCTTGATGTCCATGATCTGCTGAAAGTATTACTAATGTATCTGTTCCATTTAATTCATATAACATCTTTTCAAATTCTTGTTCTGCTTTATATATAAATTCTTTTACCTCTTCTGAACAAGAACCTGTTTTATGCATAATACCATCAGGTTTATCACTATATGCCATTACAAATTTATTTTCTGTATTCTTACATAATGTTATTATTGATGCACACATTTCTTCTATTGTATTTGCTGATATTGTCACTTTTGTTTTTTTATCACAATAGCTTGGCATAATTTCGTATGCTTTTATATTTTTATTACTTTCTTCTATTTGATTATATATGTTTTTATAACCTATAATATCTGATACTTTTTTGTTTTTTAATTTTATTTTTTCACCCGTATAAGAATCTTTTTCTGGCAATACATCAAGACTTCGCCCATATTCTTTAAAATATTGTGACCAAGCTATCCATGCAGTTTCAACAGGAGGTTTTCCAGAATAATATGTGGTCATTGCTGCAGTTGTAGTTGATGGATAAACTGATGTTATTTTATCTATTTTATTTTTGGAAAATATTCCATCTGGTGAAATAGTATTTAAAATATTGTCTCCTAGCCCATCTAATATAACTAAAACTATATTTTTATATTTCTTTTCTAATAATTCATCAACTTTTTCTAACGTATTATATTTGGTTTCTACATCATAATTTTTCAATATTGATGTTATTAAATTTAATATGCAATGATTATAATCTGGCATTACAATATTATTATCCATGCTTTCCTCCTAATCGTTTTCTATTATTTCAACTAATATCCCATCTGGATCGTTTATAAAGAAATATTGTTTTCCTAGTCTTCCTGTTTTTATCTCTACCTTTTCACTAATATTTTTTTGAATAACAAAGTCTTTTGCTTCCTCAATATTTTCTACTCCTAGTGCAAAATGTTTTGTTCCTAGTATTGGTAAATCAGTAACTGTAGATTTTGCAGTTTCTGGTAACTCGAAATAATTTTTATAACAAAATATTTCCAAAACTGTATCATTTAATTTTAACATATAAATTTTTATACTTCCATCTTCTGAGCACCATGATTTGAATTCTTTAAATCCAAATTTCTTATAAAATTCTATACTTTTACTTATGTCTGTTACGCTAATAGCAACATGATTAATATTAAACATATCTTTTTACCTCTTCATAAATTTCTTATTATTTTATATCATAAATTTTAAAATTTTCATAGTGTTGTAATAATCTAGTTAATACCTAGATCCTTATAGTGAATCATATATGTTTTTATTTCATTAGTATTATTCTCATCTATTTCAAATATTCTTCCACCTCTTAGCCCATCTGTTCCATATGGACTATATCCAGCACAGGCATCTAAACACATTTTAATTCCGCAAAACTCTCCTTCAAAACAATTGTGATGGCTATGTCCACAAGCAATACATTTTATGTCATTTCTCTGTAAAATTGTTGAAAAAATACCTGAATTAAACATCCCTATTTTCATTATTTCTTCCATACTACCGTTTTGCATTTGTATGCTGTGGATTTTCTACAATGTATTGAAATTCCCATGGTGGAATATGCATAAACAAAATTCCATTAACTTTTTTATTACAATATTTTTCTATTTGCTTTGAACTATTCCAATACCACATTAATTGTTCAAAATGTACTATATCCCATCTGCATGACATAGAAGGTTTCTTCATTAAATTCATATTTTTATCTATTGTAATATTTGAGTTTACTATCAGATTATTACTATCGATTCCCCAAATATTAAAAGCTATTTCATTCTTATTTGAATATTTAATAGGTAAGACAAAATTTGTAGTACCATAAATATTTTCAGTATGTTTTGAAATACAATATTTATATTCTTCATATATTTTTGTTTTTCGAATATCATCTAACTCTATATTATGATCATGATTTCCAAAAATATGAGCCCATAGTATTTTTCTACTTTCCATAGGTTCTGAAAATATATCTAAATATTTTCTTAATTCATCTTCAGTCTTTAAAACTGTTCCATCACAATTATCTCCACCTAGTATTACTAAATCAGGTTTTTCTGTTTTAATAATTCTATTTATTCCTTCTAAAGTTCTTTTATCATAATTTAATGTTTCCTGTATATCAGATAACGTTAAAATTTTAAATTTCCCACTAGAATTAAATTTTAATTCTTTTTTTAAAAATAAATTGCTTTCTAAATTACTATCCATAATTAACGCTCCATTTGTTATACTGATTTATTATATCAAAGGTAAAAACACTTATAAAACTTCCATAATTATTCTCCATTTTTACTTATTTTTTCATATATTTCTTCCCAATTATCAATTCTACATAAATTTGTTTTACAATTCATATTAACTTTACTATTAAACAATAGCGTTTCAATTCCCAGCTCACTAACTTTACTACAATTTTCTATTGAATCATCTATAAACAAATCAATCTTCTCATTTTTACAAACCTTTACTTTATTAAAATCACAAATCAATTTATTATAATGTATATTATTTCTTTTTAGTTCATCAATAGTTGTCTTATATTCATCTGTATATAACATATTATTTCTCGCTGTAATAACTATTATTTCGTGGCCTAAATCTTTAATTTTATCTATATACTCTGAAACTTTATGTTTGAAAGGTGTATTAGGAATAACTATATCATAATATTTTTTAGCAAATTCATATTCTAGTTCCTTCATTCCTTTTGGTAAATTACTATATGAAATATTATTATCTTTCAAATATTTTATATCTATATTAAAAAACTCAGCTATATATGGCATTAAATATTCAAAAGTATCTGCCATTGTATCATCTATATCTATTCCTATTTTCATATTTTTTTCCTTTTTTTACACTTATTTCAAATACTCAATGATTTTATTATATAATTCCAATCTGTTCATTGCATTCTTATTTTTAATAATTTTTCTAAATTCAGTTATATTACACAATTTTACTCTCTCAACTTCACTTTTTTGTATTTTGATATCTTTTAACTTTATATCTTGTTTTTTTACAATATAACAATCATATATTTCATTGTCAATATAGTTCTCATCTAATTTTTTTGAGTTCTTATAAGTAAATATATATTCTACTTCCTTTTCGTTCACTTTTATTCCTATTTCCTCAAAAGTTTCTCTTATAGCTGCATCAATAGAATTCTGTCCACTTGACACATGTCCTCCTGCTGACACATCCCATTTTTCTGGATTTTCTTTTTTGTTTTTTGCTCTTTTTTGCATCAATATATTTTTATTTTTATCAATAATTGCGATTACTACTATCTTATGCCATAATCCTTTTTTATGTATTTGTTCTCTTGTCAAAACTTCTCCAGTATTATTTCCTTTTTCATCTAATACATCTATTAATTCTTCCATTTCCATATTAATTTTATTTTTTATAATTATATATTGTGTAGATGTCAGTTGATATATAACAGATAATACTAATCCAATTGATGTGCAAAATGGAGATGCAATAAATGAACAAATTGTTCTAATTATATTTGCAATTTGTTTATTTATAGTTGCTTTTATAGCAGAATATTCAAGTTGTATATATGTTAAGTTTGTTAAATAAATTGGATACATATACAAACTCATTAGTTCTGCTCCTACCATAACTACAGTTGCTGCTATATCAACTCTATAAATTGGATATAATAAAATTCCCATACTTATACTTGACATTATTAGTAAAATTACTAATTTTCTACTATTTTTGATATGTTCCTTATATGAAAACACTCTTTTAGCAATATCAATTTGTGCTACTATTTTTATTGCAAAAGCAATATCCCATTGTGTGTCAGTTATTAATGTAGCAAATGATGTTGCTAAAATATACTTTTCTCCAAAATTAAATGAATTTTTAAAACCAAATAAATAAATTATAAACATACTAATTTTTGCAAATAATTCTACGGAATCATACTTTATACAATTTATTATATTAATCTTAAATTTCGTTTTATCTAATATTCTAAACATCATAATAGCCACAAAAATACTTATACATATTACTGAAACT
>CATJZH010000114.1 GCA_949746285.1 uncultured Clostridia bacterium | reverse complement strand
CTGTTAACTAAAGACATTACTATAGGTAATCTTAAACTAGATGCTATATAAATCATTTCCCACATTAAAGATAAACCATTTGCTGAAGTAGCTGTCATAGCTCTTCCTCCAGCTGACTGAGCACCAATACAAGCGCTCATAGCACTATGTTCACTTTCAACAGCAACAAATTCTGTATCAACTTGACCGTTATTTACAAAAGTTGAAAAGTATTGAGGTATTTCTGTTGAAGGTGTGATAGGGAATGCAGCAACAACATCTGGATTTATTTGTTTCATAGCAATAGCAGCTGCTTCATTACCACTTAATCTTTCTCTTATTCCCATAATATTTCTCCATTTCTAATATAAAATTATTGCATTTCAATTGCTTTAAAAGGACATACTTTAGCACAAACGCCACATCCTTTACAAGCATCATAATTGAAATCTTCTCTTTTTCCTTCTTTATTAACTGGAATTGCATCATCAGGGCATACTGGAAAACATAAACCGCATTGTTTACAAAGCTCTGGTTTGTAAACAGGAGTAATTGAACGCCAGTCACCAGTTTTAAATTCTCTTGCATTACCAGCTGTATAAATATTTCCACCTATTGTAAGTTCTTCTATAGGTGTTTTACTGTTTAATTTATCCTCTGTCATAATAATCCTCCATTCTAAACTTTAGTTACTTCTTTTAAAGCCATTTCTAAAGCTTTCATATTACCATCAATAACTTCAGGTTTTTTTGCAAATTTATGTTTAAAAGATCCAATCATATCTTCTAGAAAAGTTTCATCAGACATAATTCCACTTACCTTTACAACTGCAGCTAACATAGGTGGATTTGGGAAATATCTTCCTAATGTTTCCATAGAAATTTTTCTTGCATCAATTTTGTAAATGTTGCCATTATAGCCTTTTAAAGATTTTTTTAACTCATCACCATCTTTTGTAGAGTTAATGATTATTGCTCCATCTTGTTTTAAACCAGCTGTAACATCAACAGAATCTAAAAGTGTATCATCTACAACTACTACAAAGTCGGGTTCGTATATATTTGAGTGAACTGTAATAGGTGTATCACTAATTCTGTTATAAGCTGTGATGGGAGCGCCCATTCTCTCTGGTCCATATTCAGGAAATCCTTGAATATATTTACCAGTATTGAATGCTGCATCTGCTAGAAGTAGTGACGCTGTTTTAGCACCTTGACCGCCTCTACCATGCCATCTGATTTCAATTAAATTACTCATTGTAACCTCCTATTAGATTTTATTATATAACAAAGGTTTTAGTAAAAAATTGTATAGATTAATGTTATATGTTATAGATTAAAATTAAATCTATTTTTAATAGTTACAGTATATATTTTTTGAAAACTAAAGTCAATATACGGATGATAGGTTTCTATAATATTTTTATTTATTATTTTTTTTATAATAAAGGCTTATTAAATTTTTATAAAAGTAGTTTTTTATTTGAATTTATTATAGATCATAAATTTACATAATCTTGATAATGTATAAGTTTTATGCTATAATAACTTGTATAGGGAAACCTTTAGAATTCCCCCTCTTATTTATAAATAAAAAGAAAGGAAGACAATAATGGCTGGAGCAAAAACAGAAAGAATGATTGATACTTATGGACATGCAGTGACAATGCTCTATTATCGTAGAGAATACATGCTACGTAAGTTATTAACAGGGAAAGCAACTGATAATGATTTTGCTGGTTTTCAAATGTTTCTTCGAGAATGGGGACCTCATTTAAATGAAGAAAGTGAAAAGCTTATGAAGGATTTGGATGAAGAGTTTAAATTATATCATAAAGGAAAAATAACAAAGATGGATATAATTAGTGAACTGCAGCATATTGTAAGCGATATTATTATTGAGTTGCAGAGTAATAAAAGAAAACTTGAACACAGGCGTGATTTATGTGTTTGTTTACAAGGAATGATTGAAAATAATGAAGAGTTGCCATTCAATGAGGAAGAAGTAAAAAAATTTATATTAGAATGTTAAAAACTAAATAAGGGGGAAAAAACGAAAGTTCTTGAGAGTAGGTATAAATATCTGCTCTCAAGTTTTTTAGTTTCCTAAATGGAAAGTCTAAATCAATAAATGTTGCTATCAGTATATCCGTAAGTTCTGTTAAATTTATTACAAAAATATTACAAAAATATATCTTATTTGATTGACTTTTGGCGAAAAAACATATAAGATATATATGTTAAAAATGATGATGAATTGATTGGAGTTTTATAAGGAGGAAAATTCATGGGAGAGGTTATCGTTATTACATCAGGAAAAGGAGGAGTTGGTAAAACAACTACAACAGCAAACTTAGGTTCAGCATTAGCTTTGGCTGGAAAAAGAGTAGCTTTAGTTGATACTGATATTGGACTTAGAAATCTTGATGTAGTTTTAGGACTAGAAAATAGAATAGTATATGATTTAGTTGATGTTATAGAAGAAAAATGCAAACTAAGACAAGCATTAATAAAAGATAAAAGATTTAAAGATCTTTTCTTGCTTCCAGCAGCACAAACTAAAGATAAAAATGCTATAAATGAAGAACAAATCATAAACTTAATACAAAAATTGAAAGAAGAATTTGATTATGTATTAATTGATTGTCCAGCAGGAATAGAGCAAGGATTTAAAAATGCTATAGCAGGTGCAGATAGAGCTTTAGTAGTTACTACAGCCGAAATTTCTGCAATAAGAGATGCAGATAGAATTATAGGATTACTAGAATCATCTGAAATAAAAAATCCTGAATTAATAGTTAATAGATTAAGACCTACAATGGTTAAAAGAGGCGAAATGATGGATGTAAATGATATTGTAGATTTATTAGCTATAGATTTAATTGGAGTTGTACCAGATGATGAAAATGTTATTACACAAACTAATAAAGGAGAGCCAGTAATTTCTAATAAAAAAGCCCCTTCTGGAAAAGCATATATAGAAATTTCTAGAAGATTATTAGGAGAAAATATAGAAGTTACAGTACCAGGAAAAGAAAAAGGCTTTTTTGCAGGTCTAAAAAGATTATTTGGAAAAGCATAGATAAAAGTGTTGGAGGTAAAATAAAAGAATGTTTGAAAATTTAGGTCATTTTTTCAAAAAAATAGTTAAAACAGAACAACAAAAAGAGTTAGGTTCAAAGGATGCAGCTAAAGAAAGGCTACATTTAGTTTTAATGCAAGATAGAGCTAATGTTTCAGCAGACTTTTTAGAGTTAATGAAACAAGAGATAATAGATGTAATTAAGAAATACATAGTAGTAGATGAAGAAACGATAGATGTAAGATTAACAAATCAGCCAAATGAAGAAGGAGTAACAGTAGCACCATCATTATATGCAAATATACCAATAGTAAATATAAAAAATGATATGATGGCTGAAAAAGTTAAAGAATTTAAAGGAATAGATTTTAATAAAGAGATGGGATTACCTACTTTAGAAAACACTGAAGAGGAGAAGAAAACTGAAACAATAGGAGTAATTGAGCTTTTAGAAAACTATTCAGAACAAGGTAAGCAGACTACTAATGAAGAAATTATTGAAGAAACTAATGAAGAGTTAAAAGAAGAAATTCAAGAGGAAAATGAAGAAGAAAAGGAAATGTTTGAAGAAGTAGATGATGATGATGATGTAACTTTTGATGATTTATTAAAAGCAGCAGAAGAAGCAGAGCAAACAGAGCAAACAGAGCAAGCATCAGAAAATATAAATAATGAAGCTATAGAAGCAAATGATAATAAAAACAATAAAACAAAAGATAAACAAAAGAAAAATAATTAGGGAGCATGATAGATGTTAAGAGGAAAGAAATTACTAAAAAATACAGAGTGGTCAATACTTATTGTATGTGTAATTTTAACAATTATTGGATTAATAGCTTTGTTTTCAGCAACACAAAGTGCAGATTATGAAGAATTTAGAAAACAAGTACAGTGGGTTTTAATAAGTATACCATTTTTAATTTTAGTTTCTGTTATAGATTATAATATTATTATTAGATTTTCCACATTAGCTTATATTATTTTAATAGGATTACTTATAGGGGTATTATTTACTGAACCTATAAATGGTGCTAGTAGTTGGTTTAAATTTGGAGAATCAATAACATTTCAACCATCTGAAATAGGAAAAGTAATAACAATATTATTTTTAGCATTTTTAATAAATAAGATGCAAATAAGAGGTAGAAAAGAAATTAATAAAATTTGGAAACTAATTACAGTATTATTAGCAGCAATGATACCAATATTTTTAATAATTAAAGAACCTGATTATGGTACAGCAATAGCATACATAATAGCAATTATATTTATGTTATTTGTGTCTGGAATAGATAAAAAATATATATTTTTTGTTTTAATAGTAACAGCAGTTGCAATACCAATTGTATATAATAACTTACCAGAGCATGCTTTAAAAAGAATTCAAGTGTTTTTAAATCCAGGACTTGATGAAAGAGGAGCAGGATATAATATAATTCAATCAAAGCTTGCAATAGGAGCAGGAGAAGCTTTTGGAATGGGGCTTTTTAAAGGAAATCAAACTCAATTAGGTTTTTTGCATCCTAAAACAACAGATTTTATATTTTCTGTAATTGGAGAGGAATTAGGTTTTATTGCTACAGGAAGTATTACAATTTTATATATAATATTAGTTACTAAAGCAGTATATGTTGCAAAAACAGCCAAAGATAATATTGGTTCATATATAGCAATAGGAATAGCAGGAATATTCTTTTTCCACATGACTGAAAATATAGGAATGACAATAGGATTATTACCTATAACAGGTGTTCCTTTACCATTTGTAAGTTATGGTGGTAGTTCAATGATAACGAATTTTATATGTATAGGACTATTGTTAAATATTAGTAGTAGAAGACAAAAAGCAATTTTTGCTCAATAAATTTGAATTACTGTGTATAATATGCACAGTAATTTTTGTATAAGATATTTCAATAGATTAAGTAGAGGAAGTTATGTTTTTAAAAAAATTAAAAATAGGAAATGTTGAATTAGAAAATAATATAATATTAGCTCCAATGGCAGGAATTACTGACTTGCCTTTTAGAAAAATATGTAAAAAATATGGAACTCCAGGTCTTGTATGCAATGAAATGGTAAGTAGTAAGGCAATAGTTTACCAAGATTCTAAAACTCTTAGTATGATACGAAGTGAGCAAGAAAAAAGGCCGATTTCAATGCAAATTTTTGGTAGTGAACCAGAAACAATGGGAAAAGCTGCAAAATTTATGTGTGATTATACAGATATATTAGATATAAATATGGGATGCCCAGCACCTAAAGTTGTTAAAAATGGAGACGGAAGTAGATTATTATTAAATTTAGATTTAGTAAAAGAAATAGTAGAAGAAGTTGTTAGAAATTCTACTAAACCAGTTACTGTAAAAATAAGAAAAGGATGGGATAAAGATAATATTGTAGCAGTTCAAGTGGCTAAGATTATTGAAGAAGCAGGAGCAGATAGTATAATAGTTCATGGAAGAACAAGAACAGAATTTTATTCTGGAACTGCTGACTGGGATATTATAAAACAAGTAAAAGATGCAGTAAAAATTCCTGTGATAGGAAATGGAGATATAAAAAATGAAGAAGATGCTTATAAAATGTTTGAGCAAACAGGCGTAGACGGAATAATGATAGGAAGAGGATGTTTAGGAAATCCATGGATATTTAAACAAATTGCTTATTATTTAGAAAATGGTGAAAAGCTTGAAATTGTATCAAATGATGAAAAATATAGAGTAATTCTTGAACATTTTAAATTGTTATTAGAAGAAAAAGGCGAATATACAGCAACCAGAGAAATTAGAAAACATATTGCATGGTATGTTAAAGGGATGAAAGATGCAACATCAATTAGAGAAAAAATAAATACAGTAGAGACTACTGAAGAATTTAAGAAAATTTTAAAAGAATATTTTAATTGAAAGAGTCATTTCATAAAGTGACTCTTTTTATTTAGTCATATATGGAAAAAAAATTAATAGACTGTAATAGATTAAATTTCGAGGTGATAAAGTGAAGCTTAAAAAAAATATGTTTATTTTTGTTTTAATTTGTATTACAGTTTTTTTTGTTTTTTATTATATTTTTTGTGTTTTAGGTAATAATAAAAATAGAAATCAAAATGAAATTGTTGATGATATTTTAATTAATATGAAACAATACGAAGCAGATATTACAGTAACAGTAAAAAGTAATAAGAATGAAAATTATTATACAATGACACAGCAAGAAAGTAATAATACTAGTAAACTAATAATTAATACTCCAGAAAATATAAAAAACATGACTATTGAAACAGATAATAATATACTCAAAATTACTAATACCAAAATTAATATGGAAAAAATTTATAATGATTATAAATTTATTTTAAATAATAATTTATTTCTAAATACTTTTATAGAAGATTACAAGAAAAGTGATTCAAAAGCATATGAACAAAATGATGAAATAATTTTAGAAACTAAATTGAATAACAATACATATGTAAAATTTAAGGAGTTGCACTTAGATAAAATAACAGGAAATCCAAAAGAACTAATAATAAAAGATAATACCCAAAAGACTTGTATACGCATAATATATAATGATATAAAAATTAAATAATTTTAATATGTCAACAATTCTATTCTATATGCAAATAAGTAGGAGAGAAATTATGGTAATAAAAAGAGGAGATATGTTTTATGCAGATTTAAGTCCAGTTGTTGGCTCAGAACAAGGAGGTATTAGACCAGTTTTAATAATCCAAAATGATACTGGAAATAAATATAGTCCCACAGTTATAGCTGCTGCAATTACGTCACAAACAGGTAAAAATAAATTGCCAACTCATATAGAAATAGGATCTGATAATAATGGTTTAAAATCGGATTCTGTTGTTTTAACAGAACAGATACGTACAATAGATAAAAGTAGACTAAAAGAAAAAATAGGTCATATAGCGGATTCTAGGGTTATGAACCAAGTTAATGATGCAATTGGAATCAGTTTCGGATTGGGTAACTAATAAGGGCTTTTATAGTCCTTATTTTTATTTAGTAGGAAAGTGCTTTGCACTCCCTACTAAATACACAAACAAAGACGAGGACATTTGCAATAAGTTTTGTCTTTTGCATTTTCCATAATGTCCTCTTTTGTTCTATAATATTGAAAGAATATATTCTAGATTTCTTGATTTTTAAATGATTTATTGATAATATAATACAGTAAATAAAATTTACTTACACATGAAAAAAGGAGGATATAACGTAAAGTTATATAAATGACAAATGAAATTTATTAAATATGAAACTAAAGGAGAATTTTTAGATGATAATCTAGATATTCTTTTAAAAGAAGAAGCTAAAAATGAAATAATGATAGGAATTACGCTTGAACATAACACTTTAAAAGTTAATAATTGGTTATTAGGAAGAATTGAAGATGATAATAAAGTAAAGTTAATTTTTTTAGTAGATGATGATAAAAATGGATTATTATTATATTCACCAGAGGGTAAAGTTTCAGATGAATTAGCTGAATGTTTAGTTGATAATATTATAAAATTAGATATAGAATTAAAAGAAATTTTGACGTCAAAGAAAAATGCAAAAAAAATAGCTAAAATTTATAGTGCAAAAACTAGTAAAAAGATGATTGAAACTGAATTTGCTTATATATTCAAATTTGATAAATTTAATGAAGAACATATATTAAATGTTGGTGAAAGAATAGAAAAAATAGAAGATGAAAATTCAAATTTACAAGAAGTTGAAGAATTAGTAAAAGAAATGTATGAAACAACTTATGGAGGAAAATATTGTTCAGAAATTGAAGCAAATAAAGTTGCAAAAGTATTTGTAAGAAAAGGTTTATACGTTTTGAAAAATGAAAATGATGAGATAGTAACACAAGCTTCTACAGTTAGAAAGCAAATAAATGGATGTGCTATAGGTGGAGTAATTACTTCAAAAAAACATAGAGGGTATGGATATGCTAAAAGGTGTGTATATGCTTTGTGTGAACAATTATTGAAAGAAGGATATAAATTTATAGTACTACACGTAAAACCTAGTAATGATGCAGCAATTTCAGTTTATAGAAAAATTGGATTTGAACAAATTGATGAAACAGAGAAAATATTGTTTGTATAAAATTAAATGAAATTATTGAAAAATTATAAAAAAACTTATATAATGCTAAAATATTAGTGATGGAGGAATATATATGGATACTATTATTATAAAAGAATTATACAGAAATTCAGAAAATTATTATTCTAAAGACATACAAGTATCTGGATGGGTGAGAACAGTTAGGGATTCTAAAACTTTTGGATTTATAGAAATAAATGATGGATCTTTTTTTAAAAACTTACAAATTGTTTTTGATAATTCATTAGAAAATTTTGAAGATATATGTAAATTGACATTAAGTTCATCAATAGAAGTTGTAGGAGATTTAGTAAAAACAGAAAATGCTAAGCAACCATTTGAAGTAAAAGCCAAAACAGTAAAAATAATAGCTTCTTCAGATTCAGAATATCCATTACAAAAGAAAAGACATTCAATGGAATATTTAAGAACAATAGCTCATTTAAGACCTAGAACAAATACTTTTAATGCAGTATTTAGAGTTCGTTCAGTTGCATCATATGCGATACATAAATTTTTCCAAGAGAATAATTTTGTATATGTTCATACTCCAATAATTACAGGAAGTGATGCTGAAGGTGCAGGAGAGATGTTTAATTTAAACACATTTGACTTGCAAAATGTTGATAAAACAGAAGATGGAAAAGTTGATTTTTCAAAAGATTTTTTTGGGAAACCAGCCCACCTTACAGTAAGTGGACAACTTAATGTTGAAACATATGCATTTGCTTTTAGAAACGTATATACATTTGGTCCAACATTTAGAGCAGAAAATTCAAATACAGTAAAACATGCAGCAGAGTTTTGGATGATTGAACCAGAAATATGTTTTGCAGATTTAAAAGATGATATGGATTTAGCTGAAAGTATGTTAAAATATGTAATAAATTATGTTTTAGAAAATTGTCCAGAAGAAATAGAATTTTTTAATAATTTTATAGATAAAACATTATTAGAAAGACTAAATAATGTAGTAAATTCAGAGTTTGGAAGAATTACTTATACAGATGCAATAAAAGAATTAGAAAAACATAATGACGAATTTGAATATAAAGTATCTTGGGGAGTTGACCTTCAAACAGAGCATGAAAGATATTTGAGTGAAAAAATATTTAAAAAGCCAGTTTTTGTAACTGATTATCCAGCAGAAATTAAAGCGTTTTATATGAAATTAAATTCAGATGGAAAAACAGTTGCAGCAACAGATTTATTGGCACCAGGAATAGGTGAAATAATAGGTGGAAGTCAAAGAGAAGATAGTTTAGAAATATTACAAAGTAAAATAAAAGAATTAAATATGGATGAGCAAGACTATTGGTGGTACTTAGATTTAAGGAAATATGGAAGTGTACCACATAGTGGATTTGGACTAGGGTTTGAAAGACTTATGATGTATATTACTGGTATGCAAAACATACGTGATGTTATTCCTTTTCCAAGAACACCAAAAAATTGTGAGTTTTAACTGAATAAAGAAAGGACTAGAAATTTTAATTTTCTAGTCTTATTTTTTTTAAAATTGCAACTTTTTATAATTTAAAATTGTATTATAATTAGAAAAAGCTTTTTTAGAAAGGAGAAATAAGTTGGAAGAAGATCAAAAACTATATAGTGAATTTTTAAATGGAAATAATGAATCTTTTGAAAGTATAGTAGATAAATATATGGAAAAACTCATTTATTTTATTCAAGGATTTGCTAAAAATATAGATATTGCAGAAGATTTAGCTCAAGATGTTTTTGTATATATACTTATGAATAAAGAAAAATATGATTTGCAATATTCATTAAAAACGTATTTATATACTATTGCAAAATGTAGAGCACTTAATTATGTAAAAAGAGAAAGAAAAATTACATACCTTAATGAGAGTGAATATTTTTTTACAGAAGAAGAGATTGAAGATATAGTATTTGATAAAGAAAAGAGTAAAAAAATTAAATTAGCAATAGATAAATTACCAGCTCCACAAAATCGTATAATTTATTTAGCTGATATAGAAGAAATGAGTTATAAAGAAATTAGTAAAGTGTTAGATTTATCTATGTCACAAGTAAAAACTCTTATACATAGAGGTAGAAAAAAATTAAAGAAAATTTTAGAGAAGGAGATAGAAAGTTATAATGGATAATGATTTAAATAAAAAAAGAAAATATTTTAAGGATTCTATATATTTAAAATATGAAAATCAGAAGAATTTAAATCAAGAAGATAAAAAATGTGAAAAAAAGATTTATCATAAAAAAAGTAAAATATTTGATAAATTAAAAAAAGTAGCAGTGATGGTTATAATAGGAACAGCAGGAGTAACTGCATATGCAGGAGTAACAGGAAATTTGAATTTACAAGAGATGGGGTTTTTAAAAGTTAGTCAGAATTATGAAGAAAGCTTAGTACAAATAAACAAAACAATAGAAAATGAATATTGTAATATTACAATAGAAAATATGGCAGGAGACAGTGCATATGTAATAGCAGAATATAAAATAAGTTTAAAAGAAAAAGCATTAAAAGAATTACCACAAGTAGAGTATACAGATAGTTATGGGTATAATTTAGGGGTTAACAAAAAAATAATTGTAAATTCGAAAGAAATAACAAATGTAATGGAATATGTAGATAAAATATCTGAAAATGAATATTCATATATACAAGTTATAAATGTAATGGATATAAACTCAAATGATTTAGATTTAGAAATAGATTTAGATAATGTATATATAGGTCAACTTCTAGATTTTTCACAAGAAGATAACAATATTATTGATATAGGAAAAACAATAAAAACAAAAGTCCAATTACAAAATAACATTCAAAATAATATAATATCAGAACGAAGTTTAGATAATAATACAAAAATAATTGTAGAAAAAATCGCAAATACAAAATTTCAAACTTTTATTAAAATGAAAAAAATAACGGAAAATGTAACTATGGAAGAGTATAATAATAATCCAATGCAATATATTAGTTTTTTAATTACAGAAAAAGATGAAACTCAAATACCAAGTGCAGTATATTCTGGTGATGTAGCTGGAAAGAAAATATATATGAGGGAAAATGGAAAGTTGCTTGAAAAAACTTCTTATGAAATTAAAAATACAGACAATATTAAAGTAGAAGAAGATTATATAATATTACTTGGATTAGAAAAAGATATTGATAGTGTAAAAATATCTATAACTCAAAATAGAATTTATAATGATAGAACAAATGAAGAAGAGGATATGTATAATAAGGCTCAATGGTATAAAATTGAAAATGGAGGAAATAAATATTCTGCACAAAGTGGGTTAGGTGGAATTTTAGAAATTCAAAAAATAGAAACAACGAAAGATAATATTAGTTTTTATTATGAAGAAAAAGGAATAATAGGAAATGAGTGGAAAGTTATTATTAGAGAAAATAATGGAATAATGAATTATGCACATCCTACAAAAGAAGAACATAGAGGGCTTGATAGTAAAGAAAATAAAATTACTTTTTCAAGAAAGCAATTAAGTGCAGGACTTAATTTGGATAGAATTTCTCTAGATAATCTTGATAATATTGAGTTTACACTATTATTTGGATGTATAACAGAAAAAGTAGGAGAACCAATTAATGTTGACGTTCCAAAATTAAATGCTGAAACAGCAAAAATAAATGAATTAGAGATTATTAATAAATAAAGTAAATGTAAAAGTGGAGAGTTTATAGTATTTTCCACTTTTTACTATTTTCTTATTAACTATTGATTTAATACAGATTAAAATGTATAATTTTATCTATAAATTAAATACAAGGAAATAATATGAAAAAGAAAATAATATTTATAATAATAGCTATTATGATTATAGTTGGAATAGTATTAGCAAAGGATTTTATATTTTACGATAAATATAAAATTCCTAAAAAAGTAGAGTTAGATATCTCAAATGATGATATAGAAGTATATACAGAAACAAAGCTATATGATTTAATAAAAAATAGTAATGTAGAAATATTAACAGAAAACACAGATTTAGATTATATGACTGTTGGAGAACATATTCATACAATAGAGTATAAGTATAAAATGAAAAAATATTTATATGATATAAATTATAAAGTTGTTGATACAGCTGATCCAATTTTTATTAGAGCAGCATCAACTAAAACTTTATATGTTAATGAGGGAGATGAGGCTGCATTAACTAAAAAAATTAGTTATGCAGATAATTATGACACAAAACCAAAATTAGAAATAGAAGGAACTGTAAATTTTAATGAAATAGGAACATATAAAATAAAATATATTATTACAGATCAATCAGGAAATAAAGCTACTAAAGATGCAACAATTAAAGTTATTGAAAAAAAAGAAGATATAGATACTGAAGAAGAGGAAGATGAAGAAGATTTTGTATCTATTGAAGAACAAATAGAAAAATATAAAACAGATGATACTATGATAGGTATTGATATTTCAAAATGGCAAGGAGAAGTCGATTTTGAAAAAGTAAAAAATGCAGGAGTAGAATTTGTTATCTTAAGAATGGGAGTTATGAAAGATAAAGATACACCTATTGCTATTGACAATACATTTAATAATAATTATCAAAAAGCTAAAGAAGCAGAATTAAAAGTAGGAGTGTATGTTTATTCAGAATCAAATACTATTAAGTCAGCAATTGAAAATGCAGAATTTGTTATTGAAAATTTGAATGGAGATAAATTAGATTTTCCTGTATGTTTTGATTGGGAATGCTGGACAAACTTTAATGAATTAGAAATAAACTTATATATGTTAAACGAAATGTATGATGCATTTTCAAATAAAATGAAAGATGCAGGCTATGATACAATGTTGTATGCTAGTGAAAACTATTTAAACAATACGTGGTTAACATTAAAAGATTACACTATTTGGGTAGCTAAATATTCTACTAAAACACCATCAGTAAATAATAAAGATTATATATTATGGCAAAATAGTGAAAAAGGTCGTGTTGACGGAATTAATGAAGCAGTAGATTTTGATATTTATTATAAGAGATAAAACGTATATATATTAAATCTGAAAAATTATGTGAAATATAGTATAATAATTTTTAAATGGCAATATGCGGAAATGCCATTTCCTATGCTTACCAACATAGTTGTGTTGATTTTACATTTTAACTTATACACTAAAAGGGGGAATGAAATTGGATTACTATTGTTTTCCAACAAAAACTGGGGATACTTCGGTATTTTTCGATTTAGAACAGTATAGTAGTTTTAGAGAAAAATTTTTTTACCAAACAACCCAGGAAGGAATTTTTGATAATGTATCAAAGGTTCCAGCTTTTAAATTATTCAAATGTCCTGTTTCAAATAATTCTTTAGCTTTTATTTTACTTATCTTTTCTTCTTTTCTAGCTAAATCTGATTCATTAGTTAAATTTAATTTATTTTCTAAAACCATAATTTACTCCTATAATTATATTGTGATAAATAAAGCTTAACATAGTTTATAAATAACTGCAATAATTAAATAAAAACAAAAAATCCAGCCAAAATGACTGGATAATGGTAGCGACGGTCAATAATAAATACTATAAAATACTTATACAACAAGCAATACAGAATGTTGCTATGTTAATTTTAATGCAATAGTAATGCAGTAGATGATTATTTAACTTTTTCTAATTCTTGTTTCATAAAATCTAATGAAACAGAAGTGTATACATTATTTGTCATAGAGCTTCCTTCTACGTGTCCAACTAAAGATTGAATGACAACCAAAGGAATACCCTTTTCTTGACAACGGGTTATAAATGTATGTCTTAACCTATGTGTGTGTAAATTGGTTGTTATTTTTTCTTTAGAATTTAACCTATTAAGATATGAATTTAATTCACCATCTGTTATAAAAGTGTTTTTCTTATAGTCCCAAAAAATTAAATTGTATATATTAGTTATTTTAGTATTTAAGTGTTTTTTTAGCAATTTTCTAACTTTATCAGAAAGAGGAAAAGTTCTTTTGCCTTTATCAATACCCGTTTTTTTGTTATAAGTTTTAGTATGTTCTCCTAAGATTACTTTGTCGTTTTTATCTCTTGTAATAGTCCTATATACTGTTATAGTATTATTTTTAAAATCAATGCAGTCCTTACTCAACGCTAATACTTCTCCTATTCTCATACCTGTATATAACTGTAATAAAAGAATAGTATTATAAATATTGCTTTTGTATAGTAAAATTTTTTCTAGTTTATTTTCTTCTTGTGTTGATAAAGCTTCAATTTTTTTAGTAGCTTTTTTAGAGATAGGTTTAGTTAAAGTTTCGTCCTCCATAATATTGTATAATATTATTCTTCGAGAATATGCTATTTTAAATGATTTATATAATAGTGTCCAAATTTTTGAAATAGTGCTGTTGCTATAATCTCTCATAGCTTCTTTTGATTTTTCGATTTCTGATACAGTTACTGATTGGATTGGTTTATTGCAAAATTGATTACAACATTTTTTTAATTGATTGAGCGTTTCAGTTTCTCTTTTATAGCTTCTGTCAGAAATAATACCATCTAAATATTTTTGTTTAATATAATTTTCGGATATAGAATTAATAGTATCTTCACTTTTCCCAATATAAGTACCATTATTTAAACTTTGTTTTATTTCTATATATCTAGCCCAATATTGCTTTTTTGTTTCTTTTTTTCTTTGTTTTAAGGTTTGCCTTTTTCCTCGTGTATCATAATATTGCCAAACCCAGCATTGTAAGGTTTCACTCCAATAGGGCTCCATCTCGCCATTTCCAACTTGTTTTTTCTTTTGATTTCTTCTTTCTTTTTCCATAATAAAAATTCCTCCATTTTCTTTAATAAATTTTATAATTTACTATTGAAAATGCAGGATTTATCTGTTAATATAAATATAAGCACTTTCAATAGTGTTGTGTGGGAAAATAAATGTATCGGTTGTGGTAAATTTGATAACATCTATTTTCCTTTTTTTATATTTAAACTAATACACCGTACTTGTCTGTATAAAAGTTAATACAATCAATTATATATTTTATATCTACGTTAAAGTAGTCTGCTAAATCATATAAGTCTAAACCTTGTATGATTTTTTCTTTTAGTTTTTGAAGAGGTATAAGGACAGAGTATGCCCATTTTCTAGCTCGTAATTCGCACTTTCTTTTAGTAACAATATCTGTATTGATATAGTAAAGAGAGTTACTATAGTAGTGTCCTAATTCCTCTGCCAATATTTCTTTTTCTTCAATACTATTAGTTATCTTATCATTATCTAAAGCAATATAATACTTATTAT
>CATJZH010000113.1 GCA_949746285.1 uncultured Clostridia bacterium | reverse complement strand
TACTGTATCTGCTGCTTCCATTGTTCCTTTTCTATGTGTAATTACTAAGAATTGTGTTTCTTTAGAAAATCTTTTTAAGTAATCTGCAAATCTATATACATTTACATCATCAAGCGCTGCTTCTATTTCATCTAATACGCAGAAGGGTGCTGGATTTATTTTTAATATTGCAAATAATAGTGCAATTGCGGTAAACGCTTTTTCTCCTCCTGAAAGTAAACTCATATTTTGTAGTTTCTTTCCTGGTGGTTGTACCTGTATTTCAATTCCACATTCTAGAATATTATCTATATCTGTTAAAATAAGCTCTGCTTTTCCTCCACCAAATAGTTCTCTAAATACTTCTCCAAAGTTTTGATTTATTATATTGAACTTCACTTCAAATTGTTCTTTCATTGTAGCAGTCATATCACTAATTACTTTTTTAAGTTTTGCTGCTCCATCTTCTAGGTCTAATCTTTGTTCACACATAAAGTCATATCTTTCTTTTGTCTGCTTATATTCTTCTATTGAATCTATATTTATACTTCCTAGATTTTTTATCCCATTACGCAAACTGTTTACTCTTTTTGTAGTTTCTGCTACATTTGCTGGTTTTTCATAACCGTCTACATTATTTGGTGTTATTTCATATTCTTCCCACATTTTGTTTATTACTTCTTCAATGTCTTCTTCTAGCTTTGTCTTTTTTACATCTAATTTTACTATCTGTGCTTTTAGGTCTTCTATCACATTAAACTGTGATAGTATTTCTTCCTCTGTTTTTGATTGTTCTTCATTTTTTGCAGTTCTTTCACTTTTTAATTCTTCTATGTTCTTACTGCTATTTGTTACTTCAAGTTTTACTTCTTCTATTTGTCCTTTATATTCTTCTAATAATGCCTCTAAATTTTTATTATCTTGTCCTATTTTTATCATTTGTTCTTCTTTGTTTTTAATACTTGAATTACAATTTTCAATGTCTTGGTTTATTCTTTCTACCATTTCATCTATTGAAGTTTCAGACTCATCAAATGATGATACTGATATTTTTAAGTTTGTAATGTCAAAGTTTAAATCGTCTATGTACTTTTGATTATCTTTGTTTAAAACTGCATATTGTTCTACTTCTTGATTTAAAGCTTCTGTTTCAGTTTGTAAGGTTTCTATTTCTTTTTGCTTTTCCTCTTTTTGTTTTATAATATCTTCTTTTAAATTTTTTAATTCATTTTGTTCTTCTCTATATTTTTCTAAACGTGTTTTTAGTTTCTCTATGTTTTCATCTACTGCAAGTACTTTTTGCTTATCTGTTGCATATACTATATCTATTTCTTGTAGGCTTTTTTCTAGGCTTTCTACTTCTTCTAATACGTTTTCAATACTTGCTTCGTATTCTTCTTTTTCTAGAGTTTCTTTTTCAATTTTTTCTTTAATACGTTTTAGTTCTTTTTCTAAATCTTCTATTTCCCTTGCTCTTCCTAAAATGTTTACTGTTTTTGTGGCTATACTTCCACCTGTAATTCCTCCAGATGGATTTATTATATCTCCTTTTATAGTTACTATTTTAAAAGAATAATTATTTTGTTTTGCAAGTTTTACAGCTACCTCCATATCTTCTACTATAACTGTTCTACCAAGCAAGTTTAGTATTACTTCTTCATATTTCTTATTTACTTTTATTAGGTCAGAAGCAATTCCTATTACTCTTTCTATTCCTTTATTGTTTAATTTTTCTAGTTTTTTTCCTTTTACAGAAGTAATTGGTAAAAATGTTGCTCTTCCTAAATTGTTTTGCCTTAAATGTTCTACTAATTTTTTTGCATCTTCTTCTGTATCTGTTACTATATTTTGAAGTGCCGCTCCAAGTGCCATTTCTATTGCTGTTTCGTATTTTTTATCTACTTTTATTAAATTTGATAATACTCCGATTCATTCCTTTTGATAGAGTATTATTTTTTTCGCAGTCTAATAATAGTGATTTTACACTTCTTATAAAACCTTCTTTTTCTCTTTCTGTTTCTTGTAAGAATTTTAGTCTTGCTGATTTTATTCTTTCTTCTGTTTCATATGTATTGATGCTTTCAATATATTTTCTTATTTTTTCAGTTGCAGTATCTCTTTTTTTAGCTACTTCTTCTAAGGATTTTTTTATAGAATTTCTGTTTTTTTCAATTTCTGCAAAGTTTTTTGATATGTCTTCTTTTGTAATACGAGTACTATCTAATTCACTAATTGTTACTTGTATTTCTTGAGTTAATGTTTGCTCTCTTTTTCCCGAGTTTTCGTAATTTGCATCTAATAAATTTATTTCATTATTTATTTCATATTTTTTATCCACATTTTGCTCTATTTTTGCTTTTTTATTTTCTATTTCTTTTTCTTTTGTTGATAACTTAGCTGTTAATTCTTGTAGCTTTTCTTCTTTTTCAGTAAGTTCTTTTTGGAATTTTTCTTTATTTCCTAATAGATTTGCTTTCTTTTCTTTTTTTTGTAATTTTTCTTCTTCTAATTCTTTTATACGTGTTTTACTTTCTTCTATTTCTTTTTCATATCTTTTATAATTTTCATTATTATTTGCAATTCTTTCGTTTGCAACATTTATATTAGAGTTTATTTGTTCTATTTGCTTACTGCTTTCAAAGCCTATGTTTTGCATAGACTCTATTCTTTCTGTTATATTGTTTATTTCTTCTTTTAATTTTTCTTTTAATTCATTTAACTTAGTCATTTTTTGTTCTGCATCATTATTATTTGATACTAAAATGTCTTCATCTATTTTTAATTTTTCTAATTTTTCTTTATATGTATCTATGTTATATAGAAATAGCCCTATTTCTATTCCTTTTAATTCTTCACGTAAATCTAAAAATTTTCTTGCTTTTTCGGATTGCATTTTAAGAGGCTCTATTGTCCCCTCTATTTCTGATAATATATCATTTATTCTTAGTAAGTTTAATTTTGTGTTTTCTAATTTTTTTTCTGATTCTAGTTTTCTTACTCTATATTTTACTATTCCTGCTGCTTCTTCAAATATATGACGTCTATCTTCTGATTTGTTGCTTAATATTTCATCAATTTTTCCTTGTCCTATTATACTGTATCCGTCTTTTCCAATTCCTGTATCCATAAATAGCTCTAATACGTCTTTTAATCTACATGGTGTTTTATTTATAAAATATCCAGATTCTCCACTTCTATAAATTCTTCTAGTAACAACTACTTCATTATATTCTATTGGTAATTTGCTATCTGAATTATCTATTACCAAAGAAGCTTCAGCATAACCTAAAGCTTTTCTATTTTGTGTTCCAGCAAATATAATATCTTCTGATTTTGTACCCCTTAGAGATTTTAAACTTTGCTCTCCTAAAATCCATCTAATACAATCTGATATATTACTTTTTCCTGATCCATTTGGCCCTATTACAGTAGTTATTCCTGGTATAAAATCCAACACTGTTTTATCAGCAAAAGACTTAAATCCATACATTTCTAATCTTTTAAGATACATTTTATTTTCCTCTATTTCTCTTACTTTAACTATATGTTATCATATTATATTTTCCTATTTTTTTCAAGCATTTATAATAAATTCCCTTGACCAAAATTTTATTAAGATATAAAATAAAAATATATATTTTAAATATACAAATGAGGAGATTTTAATGAAAGAAACATTCGACTTTTATAATAGTACTTCTATTAAGTCATACAATTTAGATGAGAAAATAAGATACCAACTAAAAATGCTAGATGGATTAGATGCTTTTACAAGACGTCACTCAGATAATGTTGCAAATATTACTTGTAGGCTTTGTGAAAAACTAGGTATGTCTAAAGGTTTTACAATTTACTGTACTACTTGTGCATACATCCACGATATTGGAAAAATATTTATACCACCATCAGTTCTGCAAAAACCTGGTAAACTAACTGATGAAGAATTTGCTGTAATGAAATCACACACGACAATTGGTTACAAAATGTGTATGAACGACTTAAAATTACGTCCATATGCAGCTGGTGCATACTATCATCATGAAGCATTAAATGGTACTGGTTATCCAAATGGACTTACAGGTGATAAAATACCATATGAAGCACAAATAATTAGAGTGGCAGATGAATTTGAAGCTATTACTGCTAAACGTCAATATAAAAGCCATATTGGTATCATAGATGCTCTAAACATTATGATTAGTAATGCTAGACCACCAGAAGTTAAAAATGCATCAGATGCTGTAAAAAACTTTAAAACAGCAAATGTTGGAAAAATAGATAAAAAAATACTAAAAACACTTTTCAAAGTTATTATAGAAGATACTGAATATGAAATAGTTGCTAGGACTGACTATGTAAACTTTTTGAAGGAAGAAATTAAAAGAATTAAAGGTGCACAAAAATATTATAATAAAATGATTTCTGCTAAATCACCAGATAAAAGAGAATACTTAAAAGAAGAAACAAAGTGTTATTTAAAACCTAATGAAGACCCAGAAAAAATTCCTTTAATGTTATCTGAATTTGAAGAAGCTTATGAAGTTAGAAAGCAACATATTGCTAAATTATATGATGAAATAAAACAAATCAAAAAATTAAAAATATAAAAAAACGATAGTTTCTTATTTTTGAAACTATCGTTTTTTATTAATATTGCCTTCCCCAAACAATCATCTTATCTGCTTTTTTACCACAAACTGGACATACATCAGCAATATGTTCTTGTTTAAAAGGCATACATCTTGATGGAGCTCCTGTAACTTCTTTTACTTTGTCTTCACATTCTTGTGAGCCACACCACATTGTTTTAACATATCCTTGATTGTCATCTAAGTTTTTAGCTATTTCATCTAATGTATATGCAATTGTTGTTCTTTCTTCTCTTATTTTTTCACAAGCTTTGAACATACTTGTTTGAATATCTTCTAAAAGTTCTCCTAATCTATTTTTTAAATTTTCAAGTTTTACTGTTTCTTTTTCTCCATTATCACGTCTTACTAAAATTGCTTCTCCATTTTCTATATCTTTAGGTCCTAATTCTATTCTAACTGGTACTCCTCTCATTTCCCAGTCATTAAATTTAAATCCTGTTGAACAATTATCTCTATCATCTAATTTTACTCTATATTCAGATTTCAATTCTTCAAATAATTTATTTGCACTGTCTAAAACTCCTTCTTTATGTTGTGCAATTGGAACTATAACTGTTTGAATTGGAGCAACTCTTGGTGGTAGTTTTAATCCTCTGTTATCTCCATGAGCCATAATAACCGCACCAATTAATCTTGTTGTAATTCCCCAAGAAGTTTGGTATGCATACTCTTCTTTTCCTTCTCTATTTTGGAATTTTATATTAAATGGTTTTGAAAAATTTTGCCCAAAATAATGCGAAGTACCTGCTTGAAGCGCTCTACCATCATGCATTAATGTTTCTACTGTATATGTAGCATCTGCCCCTGCAAATTGCTCTTTTTTAGTTTTTTGTCCTTTAAGTACTGGTATTGCTAAAAGATTTTCTATAACATCAGCATACACATCTAACATTGTTAATGTTCTTTCTTCTGCTTCTTTTGCAGATTCATGAACTGTGTGTCCTTCTTGCCATAAAAATTCCCTTGAACGTAAAAATGGTCTTGTTTCTTTTTCCCATCTTAACACACTACACCATTGATTTCCTAAAATTGGTAAATCTCTCCAAGAATTTATCCATTTTGAATACATTGTAGACATTATTGTTTCTGAAGTTGGTCTTATACAAAGTCTTTCTTCTAGTTCTTCTCCTCCTCCCATAGTAACCCATGCTACTTCTGGTGCAAATCCTTCAACATGTTCGCTTTCTTTTTGTAACATGCTCTCAGGAATAAGTAATGGCATATAAAGATTAGTTATTCCAACTTCTTTAAATCTCATATCTGCATAATTTTGTATATTTTCCCATATTGCATATCCATAAGGTTTTATTGCTACAAAACCTTTTAAATCTGTATAATCTGCTAAATCTGCTTTTTTTACAACATCTGTATACCACTGTGCAAAATCATCCTCAATATTTGTAATTTCTTTTACGAATTCTTCTTTCTTTTCCATTATTTTACCTCCAATAAATTAATTTTCTTCGTTTTCTTTAATCTCCTCGCCTTCCCTTTCGGGCATTGGAGCCTCCATTACATCATCTATTACTATTTGCTCATTTTCATCTAATTTGTATCTTGGAAGTTCAGGAAGTTCTTCCAAACTTGAAATTCCAAACATTTTCATAAATTTATTTGTTACTTTATACATTGTTGGTCTTCCAGGTGCATCAAGCTTTCCAGCTTCTTCTATTAAATCAAATTCTAATAATTTATATACTGTTCCATCTGCACTAACACCACGAATAGCTTCTATTTGTGATCTTGTTATATTAGGATTATATGCTATTATAGATAATGTTTCTAATGCAGCATTAGAAATATTGGGTTTAGCTCTATTATCAAATAATGGATATATATATTCATAATATTCTTTCTTTGTACATAATTGATAATTATTATCTACTTTTATTATTTCTATTCCACTATTTCTAGCAACATATTCTGATTTCATTTTTAAAATAATTTTGTCAATATCTTCTGCACCAAGTTCAAGTACATTTGTAAGCTCTTTTACACTTACTTCTCTTCCTGCTGCAAATAACATTGCTTCTATTATTGATTCTTCTTTGCTAAACGCCATATTTTCCTCCTTTCGCAGTATTTATATATTATTACATAAATTTAACTAATTGTCAATTTCAAATTCACTTAAATCAGGTAGTTCAACATCTTCATCAGTTACTGTATTAAACTCATATTGATATTCAGAAATAATTTCTATCTTATCAATTGGAATTTTTGTATCTTTATAATATTGAGTGCTAGAACTATATCCAAAAATCATAATAGGAAGTCCTGTATCAATATCTATCCATTGTTTTCCATTTTCTAATTCTAAAACATAATACTCTCTTCCAATTTCTCTATTATCTGTTGAAATTTTAGTATAAAATGGCGCTCCTAACTTAAATATAATATTATTTTTTGTAGATTTTAAAAAAATTGGATTTGTAGCTGGAATAAAAATATTTTTATTCATTTCATATAATAAGTTTTCTTTTTTAATATTTTTATTTTCAGTATTCAATCTAAATTCTTCTTTTGAATTTACTTTAATATTCCCATATACATCATCAAATTTTTGTACAATTTTTTCACTATTTTCAAAATGTGATGTTTTTTTGTACTTTCCGTCTTTATACCATACTTGACTAACAAACATAACTCCTTTTTCAAAACTTTCATTTGATATTGTTTTTATATAAAAATTGTCAGTTTCAAATTGTTTATGTATTTTATTCGAAATATTATTTAAAATTATAAAATTATATGAATAGTACATAAAAAAAACTATAAACACAATAACAATTCCAAATAAAATAGATTTTAATTTTGCTTTTCTTCTTATCTTCTTTAAATAATCAATTTCTTTGCTTTTTACATTTTCCTGTTCTTTTACATCATTTTGAATTGCTTCAAACTTATTTTTACACATATCACATTCTAATATATGTTTTTCAACTATTTTTTTTGATTCTGGATTTAAAACATTATCAACGTAACTAATCAACAAATCTTGCACTATTTCGCATTCAGTCTTCTTGTCCATTTTCATTTACCTCCTTTATTTTATTCTTGGCTCGATAAAAAGTTACTCTTGACCAATTAGAAGTTCTTCCAAGAATTTCACCAATTTCATTAAAACTTAAATTTCCTATAATTCTCAAATATACTACTTCCTTCGATTTATCATCTAGTTTTTGAATATCTTTAAATAATTTTAGTCTTGCTTCTTTTTTTAAAACAATTTCCTCTGTAGTATTACTATACAATAAATCGTTGCTAATATTTTCTAAAGAAATATGTCTATTCTTTTTCTTAAGTTCTTTATACCATAAATGTTTTGCTATCTGGCATAACCATACAGAAATCTTACACTCAGCTCGAAATTTTTTTATTTCTTTTACTGCTATTACAAATGTTTCTTGTGTTAATTCCTCTGATATATCTTCATTATGTGTTAAGCAGAATAAATATTTATAAACAGTTGTAGCATATTCTTTATATATTTTCTCCATATTCTGCATAACTTTTACCTCCTTCTATATAATAAGAGCTCAATAATAATATTTTGTTACAAATTTTATTACTAAATTTTGTATTTTAATGAAATTGACTTAGTATTACTCATATGCTATAATAATTTTGAATTTACTAAGAGGTGAAAATATGAAAGATAAAAATACTAACCAAAATCAAAAAAATGAAAATGATATTGAAATAGTTATAGGTGACGAATCTGTATTAAACATTTCTGAAGTTAATGACTGCATGAATTCCCTACGCCCTAAAAGAACGGATAAAAAGAAAGTCATTATACCTACTAATAAAAAGAAAAAGAAACAAGATTCTAATTTAAAAGAAGATAAAAAATAAATTTTAGTTAAAAATAGACACACAATTTGCACTGAACCCAAAAAGTTGGACAGTATAAATTAGGCTACTAACATGGAATGTTCTCTGTATTGAACAGGGGACATTCCTTTTAGTTTGCTCTTAATTCTTCTGTTATTATAATATTCTATATATTCAATTATATCTTTTTCTAATTCTTCTATATTTTTGTACTCTTTTTCTTTTATATAATAAAGTTCTGATTTTAATAT